>JAXDOA010000020.1:0-16882 GCA_034669125.1 Hyphomicrobiales bacterium | reverse complement strand
GACGCGCCTCCTTGCCGGCCGCCGGCCCCGCGACCTCGCCGCCGAAGCCGCCGAGGATCACCGAGAAGAAGTTGCGGTTCATGCCTTTGCACATGATGTAGGACAGGATCGCGCCCGACGAGCCGACAAGCGCACCGGTGATGATCAGCGCCGAATTGCCGAGCGTGAAACCGATGCCGGCCGCGGCCCAGCCCGAATACGAGTTGAGCATCGAGATCACGACCGGCATGTCGGCGCCGCCGATCGGGATGATGAGCAGCACGCCGAACGCAAAGGCCGCGAGCGTGAGCAGCCAGAACGCGAAGTGACTTTCGCTGCGCACGAACCAGACGATGATCAGCACGATCGCCACGAACAGCGCGAGATTGATGACGTGGCGAGCGGGGAGCATGATCGGCGCGCCGCTCATGCGCGCGGAGAGCTTCAGAAACGCGATGATCGATCCGGTGAACGTGATGGCGCCGATTGCGACGCCGAGCGACATCTCGACGAGGCTCGACTTGTGAATGTCACCGGGCATCCCGATGTCGAAGGCGCGCGGCGCATAGAGCGCGGCCGCCGCAACCAGCACAGCCGCCAAGCCGACCAGCGAATGAAATGCCGCGACCAGTTCCGGCATCGAGGTCATCGGCACGCGCCGCGCGATCACCGCGCCGGCGCCGCCGCCGATGGCGAGCCCGACGATCACCAAAGCCCAGGAGAAGAAACTTGCCGGCGGATGCGACGCGAGGGTCGCGACGATCGCGATCGCCATGCCGGTCATGCCGAAGAAATTGCCCTGCCGGCTCGCCGCCGGGCTCGACAGCCCGCGCAGCGCCAGAATGAACAGAACGCCGGCGACCAGATAAAGGAGCGCCGCGGTATTCGGGCTCATGCCGCGCTCCTCATGTCTTCTTCTTGTACATCGCGAGCATGCGCTGGGTGACCAGGAAGCCGCCGAAGATGTTCACCGCGGCGAGAATGAGCGCGAAGAAGCCGAGGAGGCGCGCCCAGATCGGGCCGCTATCGTTACGCGCGAGTTCGACGCTGACCGCGAGCAGCGCGCCGACCACGATCACCGAGGAGATCGCGTTGGTGACCGACATCAGCGGCGTGTGCAGCGCGGGCGTCACCTGCCAGACCACGTAGTAGCCGACGAACACCGCCATCACGAAGATCGAGAGGCGGAACACGAACGGATCGATCGCAGCGCCAGTCGCCGCGTGCACCGTCGCAGCAGCGAGCGCGGCCGCCTGATCGGCATATTGCTGCGCGGCTTCGGCCGCCTGGCGCGCGACTTCGGCCGCGGTCTGCGCGGCTTGGGCTGCTTCCTGCGGGTTTGCGGTCGCCATGTATTTTCCTTCTGGCCTTGAAACTTAAGCGGCCGATTTCGGCTGGAAGCCCGGATGCACGATGGCGCCATCTTTCGTCAGCGCGGTCGCCTTGACGATCTCGTCGTCCCAGTTGACGCTAAGCGCCTTGGCCTTCTTGTCCACCAGAATGTCGAGGAAGTTGTACAGGTTCTTGGCGTAGAGCCCGGATGCGGACGCCGCGAGCCGGCCCGCCATGTTGGTGTAACCGATAATCTTCACGCCGTCGGCGTCCACGACCTCGTCGGCCTTCGCGCCCTCGACATTGCCGCCGCGCTCGACCGCGAGATCGACCAGCACCGAACCCGGCTTCATCGACTTGACCATGTCGGCAGAGATCAGCCGCGGCGCCGGGCGCCCGGGGATCAGCGCGGTGGCGATCACCACGTCCTGCTTCTTGAGGTGCTCGGCGACCAATGCGGCTTGCTTCGCCTGGTACTCCTTCGACATTTCCTTGGCGTAGCCGCCGGCCGTCTGGGCGTTCTTGAATTCCTCGTCCTCGACGGCGAGGAATTTCGCCCCGAGGCTTTCCACCTGCTCCTTGGTGGCGGGGCGCACGTCGGTCGCCGTCACGACGGCACCGAGCCGCCGCGCGGTCGCGATCGCCTGCAGGCCCGCGACGCCGACGCCCATCACGAACACGCGCGTTGCCGGCACGGTGCCAGCCGCCGTCATCATCATCGGGAAGGCGCGGCCGAACTCGGCCGAGGCATCGATCACCGCGCGATAGCCCGCGAGATTGGCCTGGCTCGACAGCACGTCCATCACCTGCGCGCGCGTGATGCGCGGCATCAGCTCCATGGCGAACGCGACGACACCGGCCTTCGCGATTGCGGCGAGCGCGGCCTCGTTGCCGTACGGGTCCATGATCGCCATCACCAGCGCGCCGGGCTTGTAGTCTGCCACTTCCGCTTGCGTCGGGCGGCGCACCTTGAACACCACGTCGGCGTCCTTCACGGCCTCGGCCGCGCCCGGCGCAATCGTCGCGCCGGCCGCCTCGTAGTCGGCATCGAGCACGCCCGACTTCACGCCCGCGCCGCTCTGCACCGCGACATCGGCGCCGAGCGCTTTCATCTTCTTCACGGTATCGGGGGTCGCGGCGACGCGCGGTTCGGGATCGGTCTCGGCGGGGATCGCAACCTTCATGATGCCTCCACGGCGCGCCGGTCACCCCGCGGCAGCGGGGGGGCCGCCCGGATCAGACGAGGAAGTAAGCCATCAGGATCAGCAGGATCACGCAGAACCCCACGATCCATTTGGTCAGCGTCAGAAACAGCAGATAGGTGCCCTCGTGCTCGGCGTAGTCGTTGCCCTCCGCCGTTGCGTATTCGACCTCGCCGTGGTCGGCCATCGTCCGTTCTCCAATCAAAATCGTGTCGCTCGGGGATTAGCGTAATTGGCCGGTGAGGGCAACGGGAAGCCGGCAAAGCGCGGCAATCGGATTACGTTCGGGACAATTTCTCTCCCGTAAGGCCGACTTTTGTCAGCGCCGCAGCCTGCCGCCTGGCGACCTCGGCGAGGGAGAATTTCTCGATCGCCTCGTTGAACAGCCGGTAGAAGTTGAGCCGCGCGTCGAGGTGCAGGAACACGCCGCCGAGCCCGATCGCGGCGCGGTCCATGAACACGAACTCGCGCGGGATCCGCACGCGGCCCTGCTTGCGCAGCCCCTGATGCACGCGGAAGGCCTCGCGCCGCCCGTATTCGGACGGCTTCACGCCATCCGCGATGGTGCGTTCGCGATCCTCCAGCAGCGGGCCGTAGATGAACTTGGCCCAGATGTTGAGGATGTCGATCGTTTCGCGCGACAGGCCCGCAAAGCCCCAGGTCTCGTAGGCATGCACCACCAGATCGCGATCGTCGTGCAGCAGCCCGTGGTAGAGATCGACCACGCCGCCGACGAATTTCGGCGGGAAGATGCGGATGCAACCGTAGTCGAGCAGGTTGATGCCGCCGGGCACGCCGCCTTGGTCGAACACCGTGTAATTACCGAGATGCGGATCGCCGTGGATCACGCCGAAGCGGCTGAACGGAAACCACCACGCGGTGAACATCGCCTGCCCGATGCGATTGCGCTCAGCGAGTGGCGCCGTCTTGTGCGCGAGCAGCTTGGTGCCGTCGAGCCAGTCGAGCGTGAGCAGCCGGCCGGTTGATAGCTCCGGCCACACGTCCGGTACGCGGATGAGATCGGTGCCCTTGAGCATCGCGCGATAGAGCGCGACGTGCTTCGCCTCGCGCCGGTAGTCGAGCTCCTCGCGGACGCGCGCGGCGATCTCCTTGGCGATCTCGCTCGTATCGATCACCGGGTCCATACGGCGGTGGATCGCGAACAGCCAGTCGAGCTGCTGCAGGTCGGCCTCCACGGCGGACTGCATGTCGGGATACTGCAACTTGGCGGCGAGCGCCTTGCCGTCGAGCGAGCGGGCGCGATGCACCTGCCCCAATGAGGCGGCAGCGGCCGGCTTGTGCTCGAATTCGGCGAATTTCTCCTGCCAGGTGCTGCCTAACTCCGCCATCATGCGCCGCTTCACGAACGGCCAGCCCATCGGCGGTGCATCGCTTTGCAGCTTTTGCAGTTCCTCGACGTATTCGGGCGGCAGCAGGTCCGGAATGGTCGCCATCAGTTGGGCGACCTTCATGATCGGGCCTTTCAGCCCGCCGAGCGCGGCGGCCAAAGCCGCCGCGTTCTTGCCGCGGTCGAGCCCGAACCCGAACAAGCGGCTCGCCGCGAACTTCGCCGCCACGCCGCCCACGTTGGTGCCGACGCGGGCATAGCGCGCCGCACGGGCGGAGAAGCGGTTTTTCTCGCGGTCGGCCACACCATCAATCTAGGCACGCAAGCGCAGAGTCACAATCCACGTGCATTTACTCTCGTCCCTTGAGGATCAACTCTTGGGTGATGTTGCGACTCCCGTGAAGGATACGCAGCACGCGGACGCTCTGCCGCTAGAATCCGCTTCGTAGTACATCAGATAGCGATCAATGATGACGACACGAACGGGACCGAAATGCCGGCCAGGGCTGCCCGAGAGCGGCAAATCGGCAATCCGATCGATCGCAGCGTCGAATGCCAATGCGTATTGCAACGCAGTCCGGTCGCTTCATCCGCCGAGGGTCTTGATGCGCTCGGCTAGCTCACGCTTGAACTCGTCGTGAGTCACGAACTCGCCCCGCTCGATCTGGGCGCGCGCGACATCCAGGTAAGGCTTCGCCCACATGTCCTCCGGACGAACCAGTTCGGCGACCGCGACCTGAACGGCTTCTTCGACCGAGTCGAACCGTCCCGACTCGACCAAAGCCTTCAGTGACTCTTCCTGCTCACGCGTGAGGGTCAGTGTGATCGTCATGATGCAACGCTATCACATTGGTCACGTAAAATCCCAGCCTCACCGCTTCCCTTCCATCCCTTCCAGCTCCCCGATCAGCCGCTCGATCACACTCAAGCCCCCCTGCCAGAAACTCGGATCGCGCGCATCGAGCCCGAAGGGTTTGAGCAATTCGGAATGATGCTTGGTGCCGCCGGCGGCGAGCATCGCGAGATAGCGCTCGGCAAAGCCCTCGTTCGCTTGCTCGTAGACCGCATAGAGCGAGTTCACCATGCAGTCGCCGAACGCGTAGGCGTACACATAGAACGGCGAATGGATGAAGTGCGGGATGTAGGACCAGAACACCTCGTAGCCGGGCTTGAGCTCGATCGCCGGCCCGAGGCTCTCGACCTGCACGCTCATCCAGGTCTCGTTGAGTTTGTCGGCGGTGAGTTCGCCGTTGCGCCGCTCGCCGTGCACCTTGCGCTCGAAGGTATAGAACGCGATCTGGCGCACCACGGTGTTGATCATGTCCTCCACCTTGGAGGCGAGCATCGCGCGGCGCTGTTTCACGTCCTTCGTTTCGGCGAGCAGTTTCCGGAAGGTGAGCATCTCGCCGAACACGCTCGCCGTCTCGGCAAGCGTCAGCGGCGTCGGCGCCATCAAGGCGCCGTTCGGCGCGGCGAGCACCTGATGCACGCCGTGACCGAGCTCGTGCGCGAGCGTCATCACGTCGCGCGGCTTGCCCTGATAGTTGAGCAGCACGTAGGGGTGCGCGGACGGCACAGTCGGATGCGAGAACGCGCCAGCCTGCTTGCCGGGCCGCGCCGGCGCGTCGATCCAGTTGCGCGAGAAGAAACGCTCGGCCACGTCCGCCATGCGCGGCGAGAATGCCCCGTAGGCGGTCAGCACCGTATGCTTCGCCTCGTCCCATCCGATCACGCGGCTCTCGACCTTGGGCAGCGGCGCGTTGCGGTCCCAGTGCGGCAGTGTCTTCTTGCCGAACCATTTTGCTTTGAGCTTGTAATAGCGATGCGACAGCCGCGGATAGGCGGCGCGCACCGCCGACACCAGCGCGTCCACCACCTCGGGCTCCACGCGGTTTGCCAGATGGCGTGAATCCGCGATGTCCTTGAAGCCGCGCCAGCGGTCGGAAATCTCCTTGTCCTTCGAGAGTGTATTGGTGATCAGCGCGAACGTGCGCAGGTTTTCCCGAAATGTCTTGGCGAGCGCTTCCGACGCGGCGCGCCGTTTGCGCTCGCTTGCGTCCTGCATCAGGCTCAAGGTCTGCTCGATCGCCAGCGATTTGCCTTCGACGGTGAAGCGCAGCGCGCCCATCGTTTCGTCGAACAGCCGGTTCCAGGCGCCGGCGCCGGTCTGCGACTTTTCGTGGAACAGCTCTTCGATGCGGTCCTCGAGCTGATAGGGCTTTTCCTTGCGCAGGTCCTCGATCCACGGACGGTAATGGCCAAGCGCCGCATCACCCATCGCGGTCTCGAGCGCATGGTCCTCAACGCGGTTGAGCTCCAGCTCGAAGAACAAGAGATGCAGCGAAGCCGCGGTCAGTCGCTCCTGCGTGTCGCCGTAGAACTTGCCGCGCACCGGATCGGAGGTATTGCCCGCATAGACGAGCCCCGCGAACGAGCCGAGCCGTCCCATGAGATCGCCCAGCGCCTCGTAGCGCTTCACCGCTTCGGCGAGCTTCGCTCCTGCGTCGGGCGCGGCCGCGAGCGCGGCGAGCTTGCCCTTGTAGGCCTCCTCGAAAGCGACGCATTCGGCGTCCGCGCGGTCGAGATCGCGCTTCACCTCCGGCGCGTCGATCGCCGGATAGAGATCGGCCAGGTTCCACTCGGGCAACGCGCCGAGCTTCGGCGCGGCCGTCTTCTTTGCGGCGGTTCTGGCGGCTGACTTGGCGGTCTTGCGAGCGGCGGCGCGAGGCATGCTGGCTCCGGGAACTGCGGGGATTTGGCTCATATCGTGCTTCCGCAATGCCGATCAATGGGTTTCGCCGCGTACGACAGCGCGATCCGCTATGAGGAGGGCCGTGTTTGCGTTAGACCATCGGCATGGGGTTGGTTTTCATTACCGGCATTCAGGCATCAAATCCGCGCCAGCGCGGCGATCGGGCATCTGCAGCAACACGATGCCGATGACCGGCCGCCTCGTTGTTCAGTATACGATCGCGCTGCTGGCGGTCGGATTCGTGACGCTGCTCGGCATCGTCGGGGCGACAATCTGGCTCGGCGAACGCTCGCGGATTTATTTCAACGAAGTGATCGAGGCGCGCGATACGCGCGGTGCGGCGGTCGAGTTGCGCAACGCCGTGCAGACCGCCGAGTCCAGCCAGCGCGGCTACCTCTTCACCGGCAACGAGATTTATCTCGCGCCCTATGACAACGCGAAGGAGCGGGCGTTGCGGCAGCTTGACGCGTTGAAGCGATTGCTTCCCGGCTATCCTGGAGCCGATGTGAAGCTGCAACGGCTCAACCGGATAATTCCGGAAAAGATCGGCGAGATGGATGAGACCATCGCGTTGAAGAACGCGTTCCGTGACGCTGACGCGATCATGCTGGTACGGACGAATCGCGGCAAGGCGCTGATGGACGAGGCCAATGTCTTTCTGTCCGGCATCATCGAGGGCGCGGATGAACGGCTGACCACCAGCGTCAGCGAGCAAAGCGCCAACGCTTTGATGCTGCGATGGTTGTCGCTCGGCGGCGGCCTCGTCATCGTTCTGGTGGTAGCAGGTGTAGTCGTCACGGTCGCGCGTTACACGCGCGAAATCCGGCAGGCCCGTGATGAGGTGCGCAAGGCTAACGCGGGGCTGGAGCACCGGGTGAGCGAACGCACCTCCGCGCTAGCGCTGGCGCGCGATCGGGCGGAAGTGCTGCTCGCCGAAGTGAACCACCGCGTCGCCAACAGCCTCACGCTCGTCGCATCGCTGGTGAAGCTCCAGTCCAACGCCTTGAAGGATCAAGCCGCCAAGGATGCGCTCGCCGAGACGCAGGCGCGCATCTTCGCGATCGCATCGGTTCACAAGCGCCTGTACACGTCGGGCGATGTCCGTGTGGTGCCGCTTGACGAGTACCTGTCGAGCCTGCTCGATCAGCTTGCGACTTCGATGCGCAACGAGGGACTGGGCGCATCGCTGCGCTATCATCTTGCGCCGGTGAAGCTGCCGACCGATGCGAGTGTCAATCTGGGCATCGTCGTCACCGAACTGGTCACCAACGCGTTCAAATACGCCTATCCGGATGGTTCAGGCGAAGTCCGCGTTCTCCTGAAACTCCTGTCGGACGAAAAAGGGGAACTCGTCGTGGAGGACGACGGGGTCGGGAGGAGCGAGGGAACCGTTAAGGGCACCGGGGTCGGAACCCGTATTGTCAGAGCGATGGCGACCACGATGGGCGCCGAGGTCCAGTCGACGGCGCGGCAGCCCGGAACTGCCGTCCGCCTTACGTTCCCACTCCAGCGCGCGGCCTGAACGACTCGCTTCGCCCCTCGCCGTTGTACTAGGCTCACGCGATCCGGTGGAGCGGATCGGCGTCGGGGACCATCATGATTTCGAGCCGCAGCGGCCGGCCCGCGCTGGCGATAGTGCACCGCGCATTGCCGGTGGCGTGCGGCATGCTCGGAGCCGCTTTCGCTGCAGCGCTCGCACAGGATGGTCCGCCGGGCATCACGGTGCCCACCGTGCTGCCGCCTTTCAATGCGAACGCGCCGAAATGCAACGCGCCTCCTTCGCTTCAGAAGACGCTGGTCTTTGCGCAGGACAACGAGCGCGAGTTTATGCAGGGGGTGAGCCGCGGGCTTGCGCTGGCCGCCAAAGACCGCGGGCTCGATTATCGCGTGGCGCTCGCAAACAATAACGCTGGAAAAGAGATCGAGGGGGTTCAAGCCCTTCTCGCCGCCAGGGCGGGAGCTGTCGTCGTGGCGCCGGTGAACGCGCTTTCGGTCGGCCGCAGCCTGCAGCAGCTCATCTGGGCGGGCACGTATGTCGGGACCGTCGTTCCGCCGCCCGCCACGACGATCCTCAACGCGCCGCAATACCTCACCGGCAAGGTGCTCGGCGACGCTGCAGCCGCTTACATCAAGGAGCGCCTCGGCGGGCGGGCGCGCGTCGTGCTTCTGACGCACGACAGCCTCCAGTTTCTCGCGCCCCGTTTCGTCGCGATGCGCGACTCGCTCAAGAGCCTTCCCGGCGTGACGATCGTTGCCGATATTTCGCCCGTAACGGTCAACAAGGAGGGGGGCGCGGCGACGATGCGCACCATTCTGCTGGCGCACCCAACGATCGACGTGGTGCTGGGCGCCGATACGGTCGTGCTTGGCGCCCTCGCGGCGTTGCGCGAGGCCGGCAAGGCGCGGCCAGACCAGTTCCTCGGCGGCATCGACGGCGAGCCCGAGGCGGTCGCGGAGATCAAACGCGGCGGCGGCCCGTACAAGGCGAGCGTCAGCCTGAACTCGTCGGTCTTCGGCTTCGCGATGGGCCAGCACGGCGCGGACTGGCTCGAAGGCAAGAGTATCCCGCAGGCGATGGATATCCTGCCCCGCGCGCTCACCGCCGAGAACCTGACCCAGTACGAGGCCGACCTCGCCGATCCGAAGGCCGTGTATGCCGATCCGGCGCGGCGCGACTCGTATCTCAAGATGTACGGCATCATCTGCTACGACACGCGCGACCAATATCTGAACTTCCCCTGGTCGTCGGAGCGGCGGTAGCCCAGGTCCGGATCTCGACGCTTAACAGGGTGTTAAGCCGCCTCCGCCATGGTGCGCCCCAAATCGGCACAACCGGAGCTCCCATGCCCGAGACCATCCTGATCGTCGATGACGATCCCGTGCAGCGGCGCCTGCTGGAAAACATGGCGCGCCGTTTCGGCTATGACGTGATGGTCGTGGACGGCGGCGACGCGGCGGTCGCGCTGCTCACCGGAACGGAGGGCGCGCGCATCGATTGCGTCGTGCTCGATCTGGTGATGCCGGATCTCGACGGCTACGGCGTGCTGGCGCGCATGCGCGATGCCGGCTTGAGCACTCCGGTGATCGTGCAGACCGCCCATGGCGGCATCGACACCGTGGTATCGGCAATGCGGGCCGGCGCGGTCGACTTCGTGGTGAAGCCGGTCGGCGTCGAGCGGCTGCAGGTGTCGTTGCGCAATGCGCTCTCGG
The DNA here is from genome assembly GCA_034669125.1 of Hyphomicrobiales bacterium. Classification (GTDB taxonomy): domain Bacteria; phylum Pseudomonadota; class Alphaproteobacteria; order Rhizobiales; family Xanthobacteraceae; genus PALSA-894. The sequence continues at coordinate 7,059 of JAXDOA010000020.1, read as the reverse complement.
CCAGCGCGCTCGAAACCGAATTCCAGCGCCTCAAGCGCAGCCGCACCGGCACGCTCAGCTTCAAGGACATCGTCACGCGTAACGCCCGCATGCAGACCGTGCTGCGCACCGCCGAGAAGGCAACCGCCTCGCTCATTCCGGTGCTGATCGAGGGCGAGTCCGGCGTGGGCAAGGAATTGATCGCGCGCGCCATTCATGGCTCGGGCGAGCGCCGCGCCAGGCCGTTCGTCGCGGTCAACTGCGGCGCGATCCCGGAGAACCTGGTCGAGTCGACGCTGTTCGGGCACGAGAAGGGCGCCTTCACCGGCGCGACCGAGAAGCACACCGGCAAGTTCCTCGAAGCATCCGGCGGCACGCTGTTCCTAGACGAGGTGGGCGAGTTGCCGCCCGCCGCGCAGGTGAAGCTGTTGCGCGCCATTCAGGAAGGCCAGGTCGATCCGGTCGGCGGAAAGAAGCCGGTCAAGGTCGACGTGCGCATCATCTCGGCGACCAACCGCAATCTCATCGCGGACGTGAAGACCGGCCGTTTCCGCGAGGACCTGTTCTATCGGCTGCACGTGTTCCCGATCACGGTGCCGCCGCTGCGCGATCGCCCCGAGGATATTCCCGATCTGGTGCGGCACTTCCTCGTTCGTTTCGCCGCCGAAGAAGGCAAGCGCATCCGCGCGGTTTCGGCCGACGCGCTGAGCGTGCTCAACGCGCACCCATGGCCCGGCAATGTACGCCAGCTCGAAAATGCGGTGTTCCGCGCCGTCGTGCTCGCCGACGGCGATGAGGTCGGCGCGGACGAATTCCCGCAGCTTCTGCATGCGCGCATGGCGGCGCCCACGATCGCACCGGCGGCCGACGACGGGCCGCAGCACAGCGAGCGCGCGCCGGCAACGCCGATGATTCTCGACGAGGCACCCGCCACCAGCCCGCACGCCGACGCGCCCAGCGCACCGATGAGTGCCGACGCGCTCGCGCTCATCGACGCGGCCGGCAATGTGCGGCCGCTGGAAGAGCTCGAAGCCGACGTGATTCGCTTCGCGATTGCGCGCTATCGCGGGCAGATGTCCGAAGTCGCGCGGCGGTTGCGCATCGGCCGCTCGACGCTTTACCGCAAGCTCGACGAGCTCGGGCTCGGGGCCGCGAAGTCCGCGGATGCGGGCGAAAACGTGGCCACGGAGTGACACCGGCGCCGAATTACGCGCATGTGATGAACCAGCGGCCGCCTCGGCAGTTGATTTCGTTAGAAGTTTAGAGTCAGGTCGGCCCCAGGGTGGAGAGAGCGCGGCTTCCCCGGCCGCGTGGGTTCTGGGGTCATGTTTCGCGTCCTCCCGCGGGGATTCGAGGGTTTTCTTCATGCAAGGCCGGCCTTTTGACGCCATTCTGACCGGAACCGCCATCGCGCTGGTTCTGAGCCTCTCGGCCCCATCGGCCTGGGCGCAAAATCAGCAGGATCAGCAGGCCATCGAGGCGCTGGTGCCAATGCCGGAGCCGGCCAACGTGCCGCCGCCGACCGCGGCCGATGTCGGCGGCCCCGTGACCGAGAGCACGGGCTCCGCCAGCGTCATCAACCTGCCCGACCCGCCCGACCTTCCGCCGCCGGCCTTCAAGGACATCGCCGCTCCTTCGGTTGCGCCTGCGCCGGTTGCGGCTCCTGCGGCTGCTCCTTCTCCGGCGCCGGTCGTTGCGCACGCCCACCAAGGCGTGCGCGACGCGATCCGCGATCTCATCTCCGGCAAGGTGACGCGCTACATCGACCGCAAGACCGATCGCACCGCCGTGGAGGCGTTCTATTCGGCACGCGACTATGCGCCGCTCTGGATCGCCGACGGGAACTCGAGCGCGCGCGCCAAACAGGCGATCGCGCATCTCAATTCCGCCGACGCCGACGCCATGGATCCGGCCGATTATCCGACGCCGACGATCAAGGCCGGCGCCGACGCAGCAGCGCTCGCGGATGCCGAGATGCGGCTCACCGCGTCGGCGTTGACCTACGCGCGTCATGCGACGCTTGGGCGCGTGCACTATTCGCGCGTCAGCGCGGACATCACCTACAACCAGGTGGCGCCGGAATCGGTCGACGTGCTGGCGAAGCTCGCCAACGCCAAGGATGCCGCCGCCGTTCTCGACAGCTATCAGCCGCCGCAGCCCGCCTACCGGGCGTTGCGCAAGAAGCTTGCTGATGTGCGCGGCCACAAGGGCGACGCGGGCCCCGAGAAGGTTCCCGGCGGCCCGGTGCTCAAGCTTGTCAGCGACAAGAAGGGCCAGACCGTCCTGATGCAGGACGAGCGCGTGCCGGCGTTGCGCGCGAAGCTCGGTCTCGCGCCGGTGAAGGACGACCTGTTCTACGACAAGCCGCTGGCAGACGCGGTCACCAACTATCAGAAGGGCAAGGGCCTCACCGCCAACGGCCAGCTCACCAACGCGACGGTGGATGCGCTCAATGGCAAGCGTCACGACCGTGACGACAACATCATCATGGCCAATATGGAGCGCTGGCGCTGGGTGCCGCGCGATCTCGGCAAGGCGCATGTGGTGCTGAACATCCCGGACTTCTCGCTGCGCGTTTACAACAACGGCGCACAGGTCTGGCAGACGCGCGTTGTGGTCGGAAAGCCCGGCACACCGACCCCACTCCTCTCGGAGACGATGAAATACATCACCGTCAACCCGACCTGGAACGTGCCGCCGTCGATCATCTACAACGAATACCTGCCGGCCCTGCAGCAGGACCCGACCGTGCTCCAGCGCATGGGGTTGAAGCTGACCCAAAATCGCGACGGCTCGGTGCACATCTCGCAGCCGCCGGGCGAGCGGAACGCGCTCGGCCGCATCCGCTTCAATTTCCCCAACAAATTCCTTGTTTATCAACACGATACGCCGGACAAGCACCTGTTCGCGCACGACAAGCGTGCCTACAGCCATGGCTGCATGCGGGTGCAGGACCCGGACAAGTACGCCGAGGTGCTGCTGGGGATCGCGCTCCCCGGTCAGAACTACACCCGGGAGCGGATCAAGAGCATGTACGGCAACTCCGAACATGACATCAAATTCCCGGCCCCGATCCCGGTGCACATCACCTACCAGACCGCCTTCGTGGATGACTCCGGCAAGCTGGTGATCCGCGACGACCTCTACGGCCGCGACCAGCGGCTGCTGATAGCCCTCAAGGGCGAGGACCGCCGGGTGGCGGAAGTCGCCGTCGAGCGTACCCAGCCGAACTACAGCCGGCCGGCCGTACGGCTGCCGGCGGGCGTTCGCGCGGACAACAATGCCGGCGGCGGCTATTCGGGCGGCCAATCCTTCTTCGATCAGCTTTTCGGGAACCCGATCCGGCCGCAGCAGCCGGTCCCGGCCAACCAGCGCCGCGTCAGCCGCACCACCACGCGTTGACTTTGGTGACCAGTTGTTAACCATGCCGGAAGGTTCTGGCACAATTGGGCTATTTTTCGCCACACTCCCCCGTTAGCCATAAGCGTTAAGGGGGGACGGGGCGACGCTAATCTCGCGTTAACCCATCCCGACAAGACTGCGCTAACCACAACGCACGCGGCGTAGGGACACGCCGCGGTCTGCTCAGTTCGAGCCGACGTTTACGCGGGATACCACGTGCCGAGACGCTTTGCGCGCCAGGCTTTGTCGATCGTTCGTCCGCTGCGTGCCGTCCCATGCGTCGGCCTCGCCGCGCTTGGCCTGATGGTCAGCACCAACACGCTCCAGACCGTGGTGGCGAATGGCGATACCCGCAGCATCTCGCTGCAGCATACCCACCGCGACGATTCGATCACCGTCACCTTCAAGCGCAACGGCCGTTACGACGAGGACGGGCTGAAGAAGCTCAACTACTTCCTGCGCGACTGGCGCAACGACGACCAGACGCGGATGGACCCGCAGCTGTTCGACATCCTGTGGGAAGTCTACCGCGAGGTGGACGCCAAGACGCCGATCCGCATCGTCTCATCCTATCGCTCGCCCGCCACCAACGCGATGCTGCGCCGCCGCTCGCGCGGCGTAGCGCAGTTCAGCCAGCACATGCTCGGCAAGGCGATCGACTTCAACATCGAAGGCGTTTCGGTCGAGGAGCTGCGCGTCGCGGGCCTTCGGCTGCAGCGCGGCGGCGTCGGCTTCTATCCGGGCTCGTTCGTGCATGTCGACGTCGGCTCGGTGCGCCACTGGCCGCGCATGACGCACGACCAGCTCGCCCGCGTGTTCCCGAACGGCCGCACCGTCCACGTGCCGTCCAACGGCCAGCCGCTCTCCGGCTATGCGCTCGCGCTTGCCGACATCGAGAAGCGCGGCGCGTCGGCGCCATCCGGTCTATCGCTCGCGTCCGCGCGCAACACCGGCGCGATCGGCGAGGACCGTGTGGCTTTTGCCGGCAAGCCGAAGAAGGGCAATATCCTCGCCAAGCTGTTCGGCTTCTCGACGGATGACGAGGAGGATGAGGATTCGGTGGCGCCCGCGAGCACCAGCACCGTTGCGGCGCGCGCGCGCGACGAGGCAGCGGCGCCGCGCGTTCCGCTGCCGCAGGCCCGCCCGCAAACCGTCGACGTCGCGGCTGCCCCTGCGCGCAAGCCCGGCGGCTTCGCGCTCGCCTCCGCGACGTCCACGCCGTTCGAGCTGCCGTCGCGCGGCGTGCCCCGCCCGCCCGCCGAGGTCACCGAACTCAGCGCAGCGCGGGCCGAGACGACCGCCAGCATCACGTCATGGCTCAAGGACGCGGAGGCGCGCGCCGACCGCGTTCCACCCGATGTCGCGCTCGCCTATGCGGCCAACGCCGTCGCGGACAGTCCGCGCCCGGCCGGGCTTGCGCCCGCGATGCCCGCCGCGCGTCTTGCTCCGCCGCCGGATGCGACCTCGCAGATGGCGAAGATCCCGCCCAGGGCCGGCCAGCGCTTCAACGACCCGTGGCTCAGAGGCATCACGCTGGCGACCAGCGTGCACTACGACATGAACGTGAGCGTCTACGGCAAGCTCGACGTGCGCCAGGTGCGCATGATGATGATCAAGCCGGCCTCGACCATTGCGATGGGCTTTACCGGCGATGCCTATGAGGGCATGCAAACGGTGCGGTTCGCCGGCGCCGCGGTCACGTTCCTGCCGACGGTCGAATTCGGCACGCGCCAGCAGGCGAGCCTGCGTTAATTGAGCATCCCCAGCGCCTGCAGGTAGGTCTCCAGGATCGCTTCCTGCTCCTTGCGCTCGTCGACATCCTGTTTGCGCAGGCGCACCACGGCGCGCAGCGCCTTGACGTCGAAGCCGTTCGCCTTGGCCTCCGCGTAGACGTCGCGGATGTCGTCCGACAGCGCCTTCTTCTCCTCCTCCAGCCGCTCGACGCGCTCGACGAACGCCTTGAGGTGATCCTTGGCGAAACGATGAGCGGCGGCTTCGTCCTTGACGGCGGCGGCGGTAGCCATCGGGCACTCCTGACACGAGATGGATGAAATCTTCGGATCAGGTGTCGGAGCGTGGCGGCTTCAGGTCAAGGCGCACGGCCCGTCATCCACACAATGCACAGCGCACATCACCGGCCAGCGTTGTCGCTTGACTGTGCAACGAGTCGCGGCGGGCCTTGTTGCGCCGAGTTTCGTGACGCAGCTGCCTAGTGCTTGTGGCTCTTCTCCAGCGCCGTTTTCTGGGCGGGCGAAGCTTCGGCCTGGTGCTTCGCCTTCCAGTCCTCGTAGGGCATGCCGTAGACCGCCTCGCGGCTCGCGTCCTTGGTGAGCGGCACGCCCTTGGCGTCCGCCGCATCCTTCATCCAGTTCGACAGGCAGTTGCGGCAGAAGCCCGCAAGATTCATCAGGTCGATGTTCTGCACGTCGGTGCGGGCGCGCAGGTGCTCGACCAGGCGGCGGAACACGGCGGCTTCCAGCTCGGTCTGGGTCTTGTCGTCCATGGCGCGATCCTTCGCTATGTCACTGCTCAATATGGGACCAAGCCGCGCGCAGCGCCAGCGCTAGCCGGAACGTGATTGGCCAGCCGCGATCTGCTTCAGATGCACCGAGTCGATGCACAGATCGTCGTCGTTCCCCCAAGCGATACTCGCGCCATAGTCGGCGACGCGCGGGTTACCAAACACATCCGGATCGCGGAGCCGCGCCAACACAGCGCCGCCGGTCTCGATCCAGCCGGATAGATCGATCCGGTCGGCAGGCCGATTCTTCCACTTCACGCGCAGCACGCTCGGCCCTACCGCCGTCACGGCCACGATACGCGATGTTATCCCCTTCATCGGAGGTCACACGCTCGGTCCGGTCTTGTCGTCCATGGCGCGGTCCTCCGCTATGTCAGGGCTCAATATGGGACCAGGCCGCGCGCCGCGCCAGCGCTACGCGGATTTGACGGCGGTCGAGCGAATAGCCGCAAACCGTCTCAGATCTTGCTGTGCGATTCGATGACAACCCGATCCCGCAGCGTGCCGGCGTCGGTCACGCCCGCGCGGGCGAGATCGATGATGCGGGAGGCGACGGCCTGTCGGCTGCCGATATCGTGGAAAGGGATGTGTAGCGCGCTGCAGGTTTCTTCAAAGGCCCGACCCATCGCGTTGGTAACCTCCGCGTCGAACGCGGCTTCACCGTTGGGAGATGCTGGCATTGCCGTCCGCCGATTGAAAGAGCCGCCCGGGTACACAGTTTCCCGGTCCGGAATTTGCGTCTCGGCGAAGTTGCTCTCTTTTGCGCGCGCCTGTCGCAACGCGAACACGCCAAGGGTATGAGTGACTGGGTTAACTCACGCCGCCCGGTAACCACGTTTTTCGGTTTGGGGATGGCGCCCGGAGCAAAACTGCTACGGTTGGCCATGACCCGTTTGCCGTCTGTCACGGTGACGAAATGGCGGGCGCTTGCATTAAAGCGCCTGGGATATTTGGCTGAGCTGCAGCGCACCGGCCGGTGGCGGCTTCACTACCCGACCCAGGACGCGTTTAACGCAGCGCTGCGGGCTGCTGACGCGGATGCGGAGCGATGGAAGCGCGTCGCCTACGGGAGCCCGCCCATCGAGGCGGCCGAATAGCGCGTTCGAACGCCGCTTGCTGGCCGGGGTTCAGACCTACTCATCCTCCAGCGGCAGACC
>JAXDOA010000019.1:0-4905 GCA_034669125.1 Hyphomicrobiales bacterium | reverse complement strand
GGGATAGTCGAGATCGGTGCGGGTCCAGTCGACCACCGGCATCACGTTGTAGCAGATCGTGCGGATGCCAACGGCTGCGACCGCGCGCATGCTTTCGATCCAGACCTCGATCGCGCGCTTCGCCCCGGCGCCTTCGCGCTGGATGTCGTCCGGCACCGGAATGCTTTCGACCACCGTCCACTTCAGCGGAGAGCGGCCGGCCGGTGTGTTCTCGATAACGGCCTTGCGTTCGGCCACGGCCTTCTGCGGCCAGACCTCGCCCGGCGCGTATTGATGCAGCGCGCTGACGATCTCGGTCGCGCCGGCCTGGCGGACATGATCGAGCGTCACCGGATCGTCCGGCCCGTACCAGCGCCATGCCTGCCTCATGCGTTTCCTCGTTGAATTTTGTTTGAACTTTTCTTGGGAATTGGATTGGTAAGGCCACCTTATAGCTTGAACATCCACGCTCTCAAGCCATAGGATGGTCGCAAGACGGTCCGCCAAGGACCCTGACGGGAGGATTTCGCGTATGCCGTTTCAGGCAGTCGCGACGCAACGACTTTATGAGCAGGTGGCCGGTCAAGTCACTGACCTGGTCGCGCGCGGCGAGTTCAAGCCGGGCGATCGGCTGCCTCCGGAGCGCGACCTCGCGAAGCTGCTCGGCGTCAGCCGCCCAACCGTCCGCGAGGCCATGATCGCACTGGAGATCGCAGGTCTCGTCGATGTTCGCGTGGGCGCAGGCGCGTTCGTCACCGATAAGGCCAAGAACGCCACGAACGGCTCGGCGAACGGCCGCCTGTTCGAAGGCGTCGGCTCCTCGCCGCTGGAGTTGATCGCGGCGCGGCGCACCATCGAGCCGGAAGTCGCGGCGCTCGCCGCGCAACTCGCGACACCTGCCGAGATCGCCGGCATCGCCGAAACAGTGCGGCTGATCTCCGCTGCGCAAGATACACCCACACATCGCGCCGCCGACCATCAGTTTCACGTGCGCATCGCGCTCGCGAGCCACAACAGTGTGCTGACCGCCATCGTCGATGAATGCTGGGCCGAAATGTATTCGCCGATGTTCGAGCGCATGGGCGCGATCACCGGGCTGATCGTGGCGCGCTGCAGCCCGCAGCAGCGCGATACGACCGTCGCCGAACACGAAGCGGTCTATCGCGCGATCGCCGCGCACGATGCGGATGCGGCACGCGCCGCGATGGATGCGCACCTCAACGGTGTCGAAGCCATTCTGATCGGCGGCGATGCCGCCGAGAAAGAACTCGCGCGCCGGGAAAGGCAGCTTGCATGAACAAGCCGCAGCGCGCCGCTCCCCTCACCGCCCCGCTGATCTATGCCGACCGGCTGTTCCCGGCCGATTTCGCGTCGCGCGCGGTCGCGCGCCGGCTGTACGCGGAAGTGCGCGACCTGCCGATCGTCTCGCCGCACGGCCACACCGATGCGCGCTGGTACGCCGAGGATGCGCCTTTCCCCGATCCGGCGCGGCTGTTCGTGACGCCCGACCACTACATTTTCCGCATGCTCTACAGCCAGGGCGTCACGCTGGAACAGATGGGCATCGCGCGGAAGGACGGCGGCGCGGTCGAGACCGACGCGCGCAAGATCTGGCGCACCTTCGCGGAGCGCTATTACCTGTTCCGCGGCACGCCGACGCGGCTGTGGCTCGATCAGGCCTTTGCCGAGCTATTCGGCATGACGGTGCGGCTCTCGGCCGAGACCGCCGACCATTATTTCGACCGCATCTCGGAATGCCTCGCCACGCCGGAATTCCGCCCGCGCGCGCTGTTCGAGCGCTTCAAGATCGAGGTCATCGCCACGACCGAGAGCCCGCTCGATCCGTTGGCGCACCATGACGCCATCAAGGCGTCCGGCTGGAAGGGCCGCGTCGTCACGGCGTACCGGCCCGATCCCGTGGTCGATCCGGAGTTCGACGGCTTCAAGGCGAACGTCGAGGCGTTCGGCAATCTCACCCGCTGCGACACGTTTTCCTGGCACGGCTATCTCGAAGCGCACCGGCTGCGCCGCGCCTATTTCAAGCAGCACGGCGCGACCTCGACCGACCACGGGCACCTCTCGGCGCAGACCGTCGACCTGCCGCAAGCGGACGCCGAGCGGCTGTTCGCCAAGATCGTGTCGGGCGAATTCACCGAGGGCGACGCGGAGTTATTCCGCGCGCAGATGCTGACCGAAATGGCACGCATGTGCCTCGACGACGGGCTGGTGATGCAGCTCCACCCCGGTTCGCTGCGCAACCACAATCCGGCGGTGTATGCCAAGTTCGGCCGCGACATGGGCGCGGATATTCCGACGCGTACCGACTACGTGCGCGCGCTCAAACCCCTGCTCGACCGTTTCGGCAACGAGCGCGACCTGACCTTGATCCTGTTCACGCTCGACGAGACCGCCTACTCGCGCGAGCTCGCCCCGCTCGCAGGCCATTACCCGATCCTGCGGCTGGGTCCGGCGTGGTGGTTCTACGACTCGCCGGAGGGGATGCGCCGCTTCCGCGAGCTCACGACGGAAACGGCCGGCTTCTACAACACGGTCGGCTTCAACGACGACACGCGTGCGTTCTCATCGATCCCGGCGCGGCACGATGTGGCCCGCCGCGTCGACTGTGCCTACCTCGCCGAGCTTGTGGTCAAGCACCTGCTCGACGAGGACGAAGCGCGCGAGGTCGCGCGCGATCTTGCGTATAATTTGGCGAAGAAGGCCTACAAGCTCTAGCCGGTTCTCCGGCGGAAACTGTGAAGAAACCCACAAGGGAGGACATGATGAACAGACGTGAATTTCTGGGAACGACTGCTGCCGCGGCGGTGAGCGCCACGGGGCTCGGCGTGACCGGCGCTTCGGCGCAGGCAAAGCTGGTACTCAAGGCGGCCGACGTGCACCCGCTCGGCTATCCGACCGTTGAGGCGGTCGAGCAGATCGGCAAGAAGCTTTCGGCAGCGACCAGCGGCCGCCTCAGCGTGCAGATGTTCCCGTCGATGCAGCTCGGCGGCGAGAAGGAAATGATCGAGCAGGCGCAGGTCGGCGCGCTCCAGTATGCGCGTATCTCGACCGGGCCGGTCGGCACGATCGTCGACGACCTGAACGTGTTCAACCTGCCGTTCGTGTTCCGCGACATCGCGCACATGCGCGCAGTGGTGGACGGCCCGATCGGCGACGAACTGCTCAAGGCGATCACCGACAATCCGAAGACGCAGCTCGTCGGGCTTGCGTGGATGGATAGCGGCGCGCGCAACTTCTACAACAAAGTGCGTGACATCAAGACGGTCGAGGATCTGAAGGGTCTGAAGGTCCGCATGATGGGCAACCCGATCTTCGTCGACACCATGAACGCGCTTGGCGGCAACGGCGTCGCGATGGGCATGGACCAGGTGATGAACGCGCTCCAGACCGGCGTGGTCGACGGCGCCGAGAACAACCCGCCGAGCTATGACTCGTTCGGCCACGTGCCGGTCGCGAAGCACTATTCGCTCACCGAACACCTGATCATTCCGGAAATCCTCGTCTTCTCGCGCAAGAGCTTCGACGCGATGTCGAAGGAGGATCAGGCGCTCATCATGAAGACCGGCAAGGAGTCCCAGTTCGAACAGCGCAAGCTGTGGGACGTCCGTGTCGAGGCGGCAATGAAGAAGATCAAGGACGCCGGCGTGAACGTCATCAGCATCGCCGACAAAAAACCCTTCCAGGACGCCGTGAAGCCGGTGTGGGACAAGTACGGCTCGAAGTACGCCGCGCTGGTCAAGCGCATCCAGGACACGAAGTAAGGCTGCACGACACTGGCCGGCCGGCGCCGCATGGCCCGGCCGGCCATTTTCACGCCGGGGAATTCGGGGGAAATCATGAAGGCGCAATACATTCGCGCAATGGACGCGGTCCACAAGGCCTGCCTGTTCTTGGCCGGAGTGTGTCTCGTCACCATCACGCTGATCATCCCCTACGGCGTCTTCACCCGCTATGTGCTCAACAGCGCCGCCTCGTGGCCCGAGCCGCTCGCGACGCTCTTGATGATCGTCCTGTCGTTCTTGTCGGCGATCGTGTGCTACCGCGAATACCTGCACATCGGCGTCGGCGTGCTCCCCGCCATGCTCGGCGAGGGCGGCAAGAAGATCCTCGGCTGGGTGCTCGAGATCTGCATGCTCGGCACGAACCTGTTCATGCTGTGGTGGGGCCTCAAGCTGGTGCACACGACCTGGTTTCAGGTCATCGCCGAATTCCCGATCATGTCGGTCGGGCTTTCCTATGCGCCGATCCCCCTCGCCGGCGGCCTGACCTCCCTGCTCATCATCGAACGGATGCTGACGCAGGAGTTCTTCAAAGAGCCTGACGCCGAAACGATCAGCCAGCTGACGACCGAGTAGGGGCGGCTAGTGCCGCCGATTTGAAGTTCCTGCGTCGCCTGCAGCAAGCTTGTTCAGGAACTTCAAATCGATAAGCGGCACTAGAAATCAAATACTAGGCAGTGCCCCTTTGCTTCCGAAGTTCGTGGCAGAGGGCGCTGCGGGGTGTGACGAACTTCGGAAGCGGGGCACTGCATCATGGACATCTTTATCCTTATCGGCGTCTTCACGATCGTCTGCCTGCTCGGCATGCCGGTCGCTTACGCGCTCGGATTGGCGGCGATTGCAGCCGCCCTTTACGTCGATATTCCGCTCGAAGCCGTGATGCTCAAGGTTGCGGGCGGCATGAGCGGCTTCTCGCTGCTCGCACTCCCGTTCTTCGTACTGGCCGGCGCCATCATGGCGGTCGGCGGCATGGCCGAACGGCTGGTCAATCTCGCCAAGGTGTTCGTCGGCGCGCTGCGCGGCGGCATGGCGCTGGTGAACATCCTTGCCTCGACGATGTTCGGCTGCATCTCGGGCTCGTCGGTCGCGGATACCGCCGCGGTCGGCTCGGTGATGATCCCGCAGATGA
>JAXDOA010000018.1:0-27291 GCA_034669125.1 Hyphomicrobiales bacterium | reverse complement strand
GCCCGCTGGTCGCGTGGGTCGTCAATCTCATCGCCTGGGACAAGCTTAAGGCGCGCCTCGCGCGGCTCGTCGAATTGCTGCCGCCTTGGGCGGTGTTGATCGTATTCGTGGTTCCGTTTCTGGTTCTGTTGCCGCTCAAGTTCCTTGAAGTCTACCTGCTCGTCCACCGCCAATGGATCGCCGCGATCCTCGTGCTCGTGCTGGCAAAGCTGCTTGGCCTCGGCGTGACCGCGTTCATCTTCGAGGTGACGCGGCCGAAGCTGCTGCAGATGGCCTGGTTCCGCTGGCTCTACGAACTGGCGCTCCGCTGGCTCGGGCGTGCGCATGCGCTGATCGATCCGATCAAGGCGCGCATCAAGCGCGCGATGCGCCGCTGGCGCTGGCTGATGAAACCCGGCCGCCCGGGGCGTTTCTTCCGCCGCCTCGCGCGGCTGCGCCGCCGCGCCTACGCGCAGCCGGCGGAGTGACTCTAGTGATGCCCGCCGCCGCCGGCGAATAGCGTTTCAAACCAGTGCAGAATGTCGTGCAGCAAATCCGGCATGAACAGGCCCGTGCCGGTCAGCACCGCGCCGAGCAGTCCGACAGCAATCGCCGCATAGGCCAGTCCAATCATGCTGGTGATGACGGCGGCTGACGCGAGCACGATGCCGATCTGGAACGCCGCCGAAGCAAACTCGAAATTGTGGTACTTGTTGAGTTGAAGGTCGCGATCCTTCTGCATCTCGATCGCGCGCTTCGAGAGCTCCCGCGTCCCCTCGCCCTTGCCGCCACCGGCTTCCGGTTCCGACTGATAGCGCGCCGCCGTCTTGGTCCACTCGTCGATCTGCTTGGCGAGCGCGGCCTTATGCTGGTCCGTGCCTGCCGCAACCGCGTCGACCTTGGCCATTTCGGTCGCCACGATCGTCATCGTGCGGCGGATGTTCTTGGCCTGGAAAAAATTCCACAGGTTCGAGGCTTCGATCTGGGCATTCAGCGCGGCCGTTTGCGCGCTCTTGCCGAAGGTTTCCGAGAAGGCAAGAAACAGCGCCAGCACCGAGATGATCAGCGCGATCTTCTTGTTGTTTCCACCCTCGTGCGCGGCGTGCTCCGCGTGCTCGGCGTGCTCAAGACTTTCGTGCGGCCCAGCCATCGTGGCCTCCCCAGGTTGACCGGCCGGGACGTTGGGCCAACAGACGCTGCGCCGCAAGGGGATTTCGGCGTTTGTCGCCGAAATGTCACGCGCGCGGATGCGCGCTGCGGTAAACCTGCAGCAATTGCTCGCTGTCAACCGCCGTATAGATTTGCGTGGTCGAGAGCGAGGCGTGGCCGAGCAATTCCTGGATCGCGCGCAAATCACCGCCGCGCGCCAAGAGATGCGTTGCGAAGGAATGGCGCAGCGCATGCGGCGTCGCGGTCTCGGCCAGGCCCAAAGCGCCGCGCAGCCGCGCCATGGTGAGCTGCACGATGCGGGGCGAGAGCGGTCCGCCTTTGGCGCCGAGGAAGATCGGGCTGCCGTCCGGCAGATCGTATGGACACAGCGCCGCATAGTCGGCGATCAGTTGCAGCACCGCCGGCAACACCGGCACCATGCGCGCCTTGTTGCCCTTGCCGCGCACCGTGATCGAGTCGCCCTTGCCGGGTGCCGGCATGGCCTCGCGGGTCAGCCCGAGCGCCTCCGAGATGCGCAGCCCGGAGCCGTACAGCAGCGCGAGGATCGCGGCATCGCGCGCCAGAACCCACGGCTCGCGCTCCTCGCCGGCGCGCAAATCGATGTCGGTCAGGCGCCTGGCGGAAGCGATCGAAATCGGCTTCGGCAACGTCTTCGGCACCTTCGGCGCCCGCACGGCGGCGAGCGCGCCGACCTTGCCCTTGCCGTTGCGTTCGAGGAAACGCGCAAACGAGCGCACGCCGGCGAGCGACCTCATCAGCGAGCGCGAGCCGATCCCGTCCGAACGCCGCGACGCCATGAAGGCGCGTACGTCGCGCGGCTCGATTGCCGCAAGGCCTTTCAGCGAAACCTGCTCCCCGGTGTGCCCGGTCAGGAATTGCAGGAACTGCCGCGCGTCGCGCTCATAAGCCTCGACGGTTTTCGGCGACATGCGCCGCTCGGCGCCCAGATGCGACAGCCAGCGCCGCAGCTCGGCCGCCACATCGGCGGAGGCGAAGTGGAGCGCGTTGCTTTCGTCTGCCGACGTCATATCTCTCTGTCGCCCTCACCCTGAGGGGCGTCGCTTGACACCCCCGCTATAATCCCCTGCGTTCCCTTAAAGAATGCTCTATCCGAGTCGGCCCGGCATGGCACAGCGCATCGTCGACGTTCTGGTGCCGGTCGCGCTCGACCACGCCTATTCGTACCGCGCGCCGCCGGAACTGGACCTGCACGTCGGCGATCTCGTGGCGGTGCCGCTGGGGGCGCGCGAGGCGCTCGGCGTGGTGTGGGCCGACAACGTTCCGCTTCGCCCCGGCCTGCACAATCGCCTCAAGGACGTTGAGGGCAAGCTCGACTATCCGCCGCTGCGCGAAGAACTGCGCAAATTCGTCGATTGGGTCGCGAACTACACGCTCAGCCCCAAAGGCATGGTGCTGCGCATGGCCTTGCGCATGGGCGAACTCGGCCCCGAGCGCGAGCGCGTCGCGGTGCGGCTTGCCGGCCCTGCGCCGCAGCGCCTCACGCCGGCGCGCCGGCGCGTCCTCGACGCGCTCGCCGACGGCCTGTTGCGCACCAAGTCCGAAGCCGCCAAGGATGCCGGTGTCTCGGCCGGCGTCATCGACGGACTGGTCGATGAAGGCACGCTGGAAGTCGTTGCGCTGCCGGCGGAGCCGGTCGCGCGTCAACCCGATCCGGATTATCGCAATCCGGAACTGACCGCCCCGCAGCGTATGGCCGCCGACATCCTGCGTGCCGCCGTGAAGAACGGCGGTTTCATGGTCGACCTACTCGACGGCGTCACCGGCTCTGGAAAAACCGAGGTCTATTTCGAGGCGATCGCCGAAACGATCCGCAAACGCCGCCAGGCGCTGGTCCTGATGCCCGAGATCGCGCTCACGGCGCAATTCCTCGACCGCTTCGCGCAGCGTTTCGGCACGCGCCCGGCCGAATGGCATTCGGAGCTTGGCGCACGCAAGCGCGCACGCACCTGGAACGCGGTCGCGGCCGGAGAAGTGAATGTCATCGTGGGCGCGCGCTCGGCGCTGTTTCTGCCCTACGCCGATCTCGGCCTGATCGTCGTCGATGAGGAGCATGACGCCGTCTACAAGCAGGAAGACGGCGTGCACTACCACGCGCGCGACATGGCGGTGGTGCGCGCGCGCATCGCCGACATTCCGATCGTGCTGTCGTCGGCAACGCCCTCGGTCGAGACCGTCGTGAACGCGCGGCGCGGGCGCTACCGGCGGCTCGCACTCGCCCAGCGCTTCGGCGGGCAGCGCGAGCCCGCCATCGAGGCGATTGACTTGAAGCGCGAGGGCCCGCCGCGTGGGCGTTTCATCGCGCCGCGCCTCGCCGGCATCGTCAAGACCGCGCTGGAGCGCGGCGAACAGGCGCTGCTGTTCTTGAACCGCCGCGGCTACGCGCCGCTGACGCTGTGCCGCGCCTGCGGCTTCCGCCTCAACTGTCCGAACTGCGATGCCTGGCTGGTCGATCACCGCTTCAAGCGCCAGCTCGTCTGCCACCACTGCGGCTTCACCGCGCCGCCGCCCGCCGCCTGCCCGAAGTGCAAGGCCACGGACTCCTTTGTGGCCTGCGGACCCGGCGTCGAGCGGCTCGAAGAGGAAGCAGCCGCCCTGTTTCCCGACAAGCGCATCATGGTGCTCTCGAGCGATCTGATCGCCTCGATCGAGCGCATGCGCGAGGAATTCCGCGACATCGAGCAGGGCCGCGTCGATATCGTCATCGGCACGCAGCTCGTCGCCAAGGGGCACCATTTTCCCAAACTCAATCTGGTCGGCGTGGTCGATGCCGATCTGGGCTTAGGCTCGGGCGATCCACGCGCCGCCGAGCGCACGTTCCAGCTGCTGCATCAGGTGATCGGCCGCGCCGGCCGCGACGAGGGGCACGGCATCGGCTATCTGCAGACGCACCAGCCCGAGCATCCGGTGATGAAGGCGCTGATCGCGCAGGACCGCGAGGCGTTCTACGATTCCGAAATCGCCGCGCGCGAGCGTACCGGCTATCCGCCGTTCGGGCGGCTCGCGAGCCTGCTGGTCACCGGCACCGACAAGCACGCCACGGAAGGTTTCGCCCGCAAACTCGCAGCATCCGCTCCCGCGACCGAAGACGTGCGCGTGCTCGGCCCCGCCGAGGCGCCGCTCGCGGTGGTGCGCGGGCGGCATCGCTTTCGCCTGATGGTGAAGTCGGCGCGCAATTTCGATCTGCCCGGCTATCTGCGCGACTGGCTCGTGCAGGCGCCGAAGCGCAAGGGCGACATCAAGCTCGATGTCGATGTCGATCCGCAGAGTTTTTTGTAACTTGCTGTGTCCCGCACGCGATGCAGCGCCGCTTAGCGGTGCATCGCAGATGCGGGACCGCCCAAAACGTGGTGCTCTTGGCGGTCCCGGGTCTGCATCGCATCATTTCATGCTGCGATGCGCCCGGGACACGGGCTAGCGCCCCGGCAGCAGCACGCACACCGACGCCGCGAAGATCAGCACGTAACCGACGATATCCGCCGCGGTGGGAATTTCGCCAAGCAACAGCGCGGTGGAGAGGACGCCGATCACCGGCGCGCTCAATACGCCGAGCGACGCCGTCATCGCCGGCACCCGGCCGATGATCCCGAACCAGAGGAAATAGGCGAGCCCGGAGCCGACAAGCCCGGCGAAAACCGTCGCGAACGCCGCGAGCGCGCTGGCTTGCGTCAGGTGCAGAGATCCTTCGGCGAACGGCAGGCACGCGGTGACGATGACGAAGGCCGCAAGGATCTGCCACGCCGCGTTGGCGATCGGATCGCCGGTCATGCGCGCCCATTTCACATACACGGTGCCCGCCGCCCAGCTCACCGCGATGCCGATCGCGATCGCGAGGCCGATGACCCTGCCGGTTTGCAGCAGCGGAGTGATCAGGATCGCCATCCCGGCGGCACACAGCGCCAGCGCGATGACGCGCGCGCGCGTGAGCCGTTCGCCGAGCACGAACCAGGCGAACACCGCCGCCCAGATCGGCATCGTGTAGGACAGCATCGCGACCCGGCCGGTGCTGGCGAACATCATCGCGATCACGCTGAACAGCGAGAACGACAGCACGTTGAGGATGCCCGAGACGATCAGATGCGCGCAATTCTTCGCGCTGCCGAGCGCGAAGGAGCGTCCCTGCAATCTGGCGACGGCGAACAGCGCGCCGGCGCCCAGCGCGAGCGTCACCACACGCATGCTGAACGGCGGAATCTCGTCGAGCGCGATGCGCATCGCCGGCCACGTGAGGCCCCAGGCGAAGCTGAGCGCGACCAGCATCAGTTTCGCGGTCGTGTCGGCGGTTTGCTGTTGTGGAACTGGCACGGCCAATGTCTGAGAGCGCGCCGGAATGGCCGCCACCACTGTTCTAGTGCGGCGCGGCCGTCTGGCAATGCCGTGCCGCCTGCATGCCAGCTATACGGCCGTTCATTTTTTCTAGCAGAATCGTGACAACGAACCGCGGCCTGCGGTGTTATGGTGTCTAGAGGGGCGATTGCCGGAGAGGAGCAGTTCCCATGCGTACGTTCATCGCGATCCTGGCGGCGGCTTTCATCAGCCTCGCCTTCGCTGCGACCGAAGCTTCAGCCCGTCCGGGCGGAGGCGGCTTCCGCGGTGGTGGATTCCACGGCGGTGGTTTTCACGGCGGCGGCTTCCGTGGGGGTGGCTTCCGCCGCTTTGGACCCGGGCTAGGGATCGGTCTCGGCCTCGGGCTGGCCGGTGCCTATGGGCTAGGGTATGGCGGGTACGGATATGGCTACGGCTATGACGGCTGCGTGCAGCCGCGCCGTATCTGGACGCCGTATGGTTGGCGCGTCCGCCTGGTCAACGTCTGCTATTACTAAGTCCTGAGGGAAAATACTCTTTTCCTTCAGATACTTGTTGCACTGCGGAACATAGACCGCAGTGCGGCGTTATCCCGGGCATTGGCTTGGAGCGCCGCCATGGATATCGACTTGCATCAAGCGATCGCCGGAAGGCTGGAAGCCGGGAAACTGGCCGGCTGGCTCTCCGACTATCTGGTGGCGTGGCACGGCCCACGCGAGAATCTCGCGCCCGAAGTGACCGTCTGGCGCTCGGCGGACTGGAACGACGATACCGTGAAGGCCTATTTGGCCGGAATGCTCGGCGATCTGGTTCCCGAAAACGGCATCGTGATCGCCGGCATCTGACAGCACCCGCATACAACTCCCAAAGGGCGCCAGCGCGGCGCCCTTTTTTGCTGCGTCTCGCCCGGCTGGTTCCTCCATGCTAAATCATGCGCATGACCGCGCCGCTGAAATCCATCGAGGGCACCGGCATCGCCGCCGCGATGGCCGACATCGGCCGCCGTGCTAGAAGCGCCGCGCGCAAACTCGCGCTCTCGCCGGCTAAGCAGCGCGATGCCGCCCTCGCCGCGATGGCGCGGGCGATCCGCGCCAGCGAAGCCGCGATCCTTGCGGCGAATGCCGAGGATGTCGCCGAGGTCAAAGCCGCCGGGACGAACGCGGCATTTCTCGACCGGCTTACGCTGACGCCGAAGATCGTCGCCGGTATGGCGTCGGGCATCGAGATGGTGCGCGATCTGAAGGACCCCATCGGCGCCGTGATGGCGAGCTGGACGCGGCCGAACGGCATGACCATCGAACGCGTGCGCGTGCCGCTCGGCGTGATCGGCGTGATTTACGAGAGCCGCCCGAACGTGACGGCGGACGCGGCCGTGCTTTGCCTGAAAGCCGGAAACGCTGCGATCCTGCGCGGCGGCTCGGAAAGCTTCCGCTCCGCGCGCGCGATCCATGCGGCGCTGCTTGAGGGTTTGCGCGCCGCCGATCTCCCCGAGGATTCGATCCAGCTTGTGCCGACGCGCGACCGTGCAGCGGTCGGGCTGATGCTCGCCGGGCTCGATGGCAATCTCGATGTGATCGTGCCGCGCGGCGGCAAAGGTCTGGTCGCGCGCGTGCAGGTCGAGGCGCGCGTGCCGGTGTTCGCGCATCTGGAAGGCGTCGTGCATGTCTATGTCGACAAGGCCGCCGATCTGGAGATGGCGAGAACAATCGTGCTCAACGCCAAGATGCGCCGCACCGGCGTGTGCGGTGCGGCCGAGACGCTGCTGGTCGATCGCGCCGCCGCGCCGACGATGCTTAAATCCCTGGTCGCGATGCTGCTCGATGCCGGCTGCGAGGTGCGCGGCGATGCCGACGTGCAGAAATCCGATACGCGCGTGAAGCCCGCAACCGAAGAGGACTGGCCGGCCGAATATCTCGACGCCATCATCGCGGCGAATGTCGTCGACGGCGTCGATGCCGCGATCGCCCACATCGAGCGCTACGGTTCGCACCACACCGACGCGATCGTCACCGCGGATCAAAAGGCCGCCGAGAAATTCCTCAGCGAAGTCGACTCGGCGATCGTGCTGCACAATGCCTCAACGCAGTTCGCCGACGGCGGCGAGTTCGGCTTCGGCGCCGAGATCGGCATCGCGACCGGGCGCATGCACGCGCGCGGGCCCGTCGGCGTCGAGCAGCTCACCACGTTCAAGTATCGCATCCGCGGAACGGGGCAGATCAGGCCGTGATTCGCCTGCCGCCGCATCCGCGCGGCCTTCGCATCGGCCTGTTCGGCGGCACGTTCGATCCGCCGCACGCGGCGCATCGCGCGGCCTGCCTGCTCGCCATGCGGCGGCTTAATCTCGACCGCATCTGGTGGCTGGTGACGCCCGGCAATCCGCTCAAGGACACGCGCGGCCTGAGCCCCCTTGCAGAGCGCATCGCCGCCGCGCAAGCCCTCGCCGCGCATCCGCGCATCGTCGTCACCGGGGTCGAGGCGGAGATGCACACGCGCTACACGCACGACACCGTCCGCACGCTCATCGCACGCTGCCCCGGCGTGCATTTCGTCTGGATCATGGGCGCGGACAACCTGCGCAGCTTCCACCGCTGGCAGAAATGGCGCGACATCGCGCACATTGTGCCCATCGCGGTGGTCGACCGCGTCGGCCCGAGCCTTTACGCCACCGCCGGAACCGCCGGCCAGGCGCTCGCCCGGTTCCGCATTGGCGAATCGGCCGCGAAGTCGTTGCCGCTTCGCCGCCCGCCCGCCTGGGTGTTCCTGCATGGGCTGAAGTCGCCATTGTCGTCGACAGCCCTGCGAGCGCTGCGCAAGCCGAAAAGTGTCACATAAAGGTCGCGCAAACCCCGGAAAGTGGCGTTGCGGACCATGGGCCGGGTTGAATCCATTAACCGGGCACGCATATGCTGGTTGTAGGCCCCGGGCAGGGTGTCCGGGGCTATGAACCGAAAGGATCACAGCCCCTGTCCATCACTGCGCTCCCTCGGGCAGCCCGTTACAAGCCCGAACCGGTTTCCAAGGCGCCAAGCCCCGAGGAAACCCTTCGCCACGTCCTCGTCAGCCTCGACGACATGAAGGCCGAGGACACCACCTCCATCGATCTGCGCGGCAAAACCACCATCGCCGACACCATGGTTGTGACCTCCGGACGGTCCAATCGTCACGTCGGCGCGGTCGCCGATCGCGTGCTCGAAGACCTGCGCAAGGCCGGCTTACGGAACCTGCGGGTCGAGGGCATGCCGCATTGCGACTGGGTGCTGATCGACGCAGGCGACGTGATCGTCCACGTCTTCCGGCCCGAGGTTCGCGACTTCTACAACCTCGAAAAGATGTGGGAGCCGGGCAGCACCCGCGGCAAACGCGCGAGCTGAGTTTCGGGGCTCGCCTCTGCTAGTCTGCGGCGATGCGCATCGTCATCGCGGCAGTCGGCCGGCTCAAGCGTGGCCCTGAGAGCGATCTCAGCGAACGCTATCGGGAGCGCGCCGTCAAATCGGGACGCGGGATCGGCCTGCGCTCGCTCGAAGTCGTCGAAATCGCCGAGAGCCGCGCGCGCGAGCCGCAGCGGCGCATGCTGGAAGAATCGATCGCGCTCGCCAACGTGATCCCGAAGGACGCCGCGACCGTGCTGCTCGACCCGCGCGGCGAGACCGTCGACTCCAACGCTTTCACCAAGCGCCTGCGCGGCTGGAACGACGGCGGCCGCGACGTGGCGTTCGTGATCGGCGGCCCGGACGGTCTCGCGCCGACGCTGTCGGACCAGGCCGACCTGCATCTCGCCTTCGGGGCGCTCACCTGGCCGCATCAATTGGTGCGCATCATGCTGCTGGAGCAGATCTACCGCGCGACCACGATCCTGTCGGGGCACCCGTATCACCGGGAATGAGCTCGACTTTCTGCAGGCCGATTCGGCCAAACTTAACTCAATTTTATGGAACTTGCGGACCGCAATATTTCGTAGAGGCTTCCCGCCCTAATCTGGCGCACGTTCGTCGGAGGCGTCCCTTGTCCTTCAATGAATTCATGCAGCGGCACGCTGTCGAACTCCGCACCGGCGGACGCTACAGCCTTTCCAATCGCCGCGACATGCAAGGCAACCGTCGCGAGTTCGCGTGCCGCACGACGCGTATTTCTCCATTCCAGATGCTGGTCGCCGCGCCGGTGCTCGGGCCGCAAGGCGAGCGCGTCATCTCGTTTTTCGGTGAGCTCGGCAAGCTCGACGGCTGGATCACGGACGTCGTCGAGGGCGGCTTCCTGGTCGATATCGCGGTGACGCGAAAGGAACGCGAAAGCCTCGCGGGCAAGCTCAGCTGGCTAGAAAAAAAGCAGCGCAATGCCGTTGTCGACCTGCGACGTCAGCAGCGGCTAATCCCCGAAAACCCGCACACCAATCTGATCTTCGCGGACGGGACCACGCTCAGCTGCTTCGTGATCGATGTCTCGCCTTCCGGCGTTGCGGTATCCGCCGATGTCGACCCGGAAATTGGAACGCGTCTCTCTGTCGGCCGTGCCGTTGGTCATGTCGTCAGGCGATTCAATGAAGGGTTTGCCGTCCACTTCGACCGCCTGCATGAACTGGATTACCTTGAGCAGATGATACGACCTCCGCAGGATCTGCCCACATACCTTAGCCGTCCGCCAGGCGCTCCGTTGCCGCCGGCTGCAAGCGCCCGGCCGCCGGTGGGTGGTGTGACCGGCTGTGTTGCGCTGATGCCCGAGGAAAATATTTGGCTCGTCGACTAGCCGGCGGCGACCAGGCCGACCTGCATCTCGCTTTCGGGGAGCTGACCTGGCCGCACCAATTGGTGCGCATCATGCTGCTGGAGCAAATCTACCGCGCGACCACGATCCTGTCGGGGCCCCGTATCACCGGGAGTAGGTTCACGGCCGCCGGATCGCATTGTGTTTGCACGCGCAGCGTCGCATCATTGTGCGAGGCGCGGCGCTCGGCCCCGCCACAAGAAAAGTCTATCGGGATTCCGGGGAGGACATCGTGAACGCTTGGATCACCCCTGCAACGCGCCGGTTCGCGTCCAAAGCATTCCTGACCGCCCTCCTTGGCCTCGCGCTGCCGCAAGCCGCCACGGCGCAGGAGACGCTCAACGTCTATTCGATCTGGCCGGAGAACTGGGCGCGGCCGATGCTGCAGGAGTTCGAGGCCGCGAGCGGCATCAAGGTGAATTTCCTGCGCTTCTCCTCGGGCGAAGCACTCGCCCGCATCATCGCCGAGAAGAATAATCCGCGCGTCGATGTGCTGTTCGGCGGCCCGGTCGAAACCTTCGCGGCCGGCATCAAGGAGAACGTGTTCGAATCCTACAAGCCGCCATCGGCGGCCGCACTGCCCGCGCGCTTCAAGCAAGCCGACGGCCAATGGACCGCGATCGCGGACGATCCGCTGGTGTTCATGACCAGCGGGAAATTCCTGGCCGAGCACAGACTGAATGCGCCGGCGTCGTGGGACGATCTGCTCAATCCCGCCTACAAGGGCATGTTGCAGATGGCCGATGCGCGCACGTCGGGCACGGCGGTGACGCGCATTTTCTCCGTGCTGGAAGTCAACGGGCGCGACGAGGAGAAGGCCTTCGCCTTCATGAAAAAGCTACGCGCCAACATCCAGCTTTACACCAAGAGCGGCGGCGGCGGCACGCTGCCGGTCGGCCTCGGGCAGGCCGGCGGCGGCATCTTCTTCATCGTCGATGCGCTCGACACCAAGGCCAAGGGCTACGACGTGGTGATCAGCTTTCCGAAGGAGGGCATCGGTACGGCCGCGGAAGGCATCGCGCTCTTGAAGGGCGCGAAGAATCCGGCCGCCGGCAAGAAGCTGATCGACTGGGCCACCAGCCCGGCGATGCAAAATCTCTACGCCAAGCACAAGATCAATTTCGTGCCGGCGCACCCGGACGTGCAGACCGAGCCTTCGTTGGCGGCAATCCTGAAGGATGCGAAGATCTTTGCGATCGACGACGCCTATGCGGGCGCGAACCGCAAGCGGATCGTGGACCGCTGGGTCGCCGAGATTTTGCCGTGAGCATGACGCACGCGCGATGACAGGGGCGGCTCGCCCACGCCTGGTGCGCGACCCGGCGCTGCTCGTCACCGTCACGGTGCTATGGGTCCTGCTGGCGCTGTTCGTCATCTACCCATTGCTGATGCTCGGGGGTACCGCCTTCTTCGAGGAAGGACGGCCGGCGCTCGGCCCGCTGCTCGGCGTGTTGCAGAAGCCGGGGACGCAGCGCGCCTTCGTCAACTCGCTGCTGCTCGGCACACTGGTCGGCACAATCGGCACGGCGCTCGGATTCCTGTTCGCCTTCACGGTCAGCCGCGCGAACCTGCCGTCTGGCTGGGTGCGCGTGATCGATGCGATGACCCTGCTGCCGCTGATCTCGCCGCCGTTCACCACCTCGATTGCGTTTATCTTCTCGTTCGGGCCGCGCGGGCTGATCACTTACGAGCTCTTCGGCATGCGTGGAACGAACGTGTATGGCCTGCCGAGCACGCTCGCCGCCGAAGTGCTCACCTATTTCCCGATCGCCTATCTGGCGCTGCGGCCGGTGCTCGCCGCGATCGGCGGCAATCTGGAAGAGATGGCGTTCAGCCTCGGCTCGTCGCGCTTCAACGTGTTCAAAACGGTGACCTTGCGGCTGGCGTTGCCCGGATTGGCCAACGCATTCCTGCTGCTGTTCGCAGCTTCGCTCGCGGATTTCGCGACGCCGCTGATCCTCGCCGGAAACTCATTCCCGGTGCTGCCGACCGAAGCCTATCTGCAGATCACCGGCCTGTTCGATCTCAAGGGCGGCGCCGCGATGTCGCTGCTCCTCCTTGTGCCGGCCGCGCTCGTCTATTTCGTGCAGCGCACTTGGGTGGAGCGCGGGCACTATGTGACGATCAGCGGCAAGGCCGGACCGCAATCGACCATCCGCAGCGTGACGCCGGCCATGCGCTGGGCGCTGATCCTGGTTTGTCTCGCGGTCGCGTTGTTCATCGCCTATCTGTACGCGCTGCTGCTGCACGCCTCACTCGTCGTCGCCTTCGGCGCCAACCACACGTGGACGCTCGCGCACTACCACGTCATCTTCACCGAAGGCCGCAAGGCGATCGTCGACACGATGACCATCGCACTGATCGGGATGCCGCTCGGCGGCTTCTACGGAGTGCTCACCGGCTATCTGGTGGCGCGCAAGGAGTTCGCCGGCCGGCGCACCATGGAAGTCGTTTCCATGATCAACTACGCGCTGCCCGGCACCATCGTCGGCATCGCCTATCTGATCGCCTTCAACGACCCGCCGATCGCGCTCACCGGCACGGCGCTGATCATTATCGCCTGCTACGTGTTCCGTTATTCGCCGACCGGCATCCGCACCACGGTCGCGCTGCTGCATCAGATCGACAAATCGTTGGAGGAAGCCTCCAAAAGCCTCGGCGCCCGCAGCGTGACGACGTTCCGTCGCATCACGCTGCCGCTGGTGATGCCAGCCTTCTTCGCCGGCGTCGGCGTGGTGTTCATCCGCTCCATGACGGCGATCAGCGCGACCATCTTCCTCGTCTCGATCGGCTGGACGCTGATCACGGTGCGCATTCTGGAAAACATGACCGAGCTTTCGCTTGGGCCTGCTGCCGCATTCTCCGTGTTCGTCATCGTGATCGTCATGGCGGTGACGACCTGCGTGAACGCACTGCTGCGCCGGCTTCCGGCCGCGGCCGCCGAACAGGCGCAATGGGGCGTCGGAGGCGGCTGACATGGACGGGATTCGCCTCAAATCGGTGTCCGCGCGCTTCCGCCATCAGGTGAAAGGTGACATCGCAGCGGTGCGCGACGTGAGCCTCGATGTTGCGCCAGGCGAACTGATGACGCTGCTCGGGCCCTCGGGCTGCGGCAAGACCACGACCTTGCGCATGATCGCGGGCTTCCAGGAACCGAGCGGCGGCGAGATTTTCATCGGCGATCGCGACGTCACGCAAACCGAGGCGAACGAGCGCAACATCGGCTTTGTGTTCCAGAATTACGCGCTGTTTCCGCATCTCTCGGTGTTCGAGAACGTCGCCTACGGGTTAACGGTCAAACGAATGGACGGCGGCGACATCGCCCGCGCCGTCACCGATGTGCTGGCGCTGGTCGGGCTCGCCTCCTACGAGCGGCAGATGCCGCATCAGCTTTCCGGCGGCGAGCAGCAGCGCGTCGCGCTCGCGCGTGCGATCGTCATCAAGCCACGCGTGCTCCTGTTCGATGAGCCGCTCTCCAACCTCGACGCCAAGCTGCGCACCCAAATGCGCGGCGAGATCCGCGACCTGCAGCGCCGTCTCGGCATCACGACGGTGTACGTGACGCACGATCAGGAAGAGGCGATGGCGATATCCGACCGCATTGCGGTCATGAACAGGGGCCTGATCGAGCAGCTCGGCACGGCTGAGGAGCTTTATCGCCTTCCGGCCTCGGTGTTCGTCGCTCGCTTTATCGGACGCTCGAACCTGGTCGAGGCTTTGGTGACGGCTGTTAGCCCGGATCGCGTCGATCTCACCATCGCGGGACAGCCGCATGCGGTCGAAGGCGCGGGCGCGAACGTGAATACCGGGCAGACGGTGCTCGCCAATGTGCGTCCCGAAGCGATTGCGATTGGCGCGCCCGGCAACGGCCTCGCCGGGAGGGTCAAATCCCGCACTTATCTGGGCGAGAAGATGGAGTACGAGGTCGAGGTGGCGGGCCAGACCGTGCAGATCGTGCGCTTCAACCCGCCGCCGTCGGAGCGGTTCGCGCCCGGCGATGCGGTCAGCGTCCGTCTTCCGCACGAAGGCGTGCAATTGCTGGCGAAAGAAGGAACATGATGCACCGGCTTCTTGCCGCCGCCTTGTTCGGCATTCTGCTTGGCTCCCCGCTCGCCGCACAGGACACGCGGGTGCATGGCGAGAATTCGACCTTCGTTTCGCCAAGCGTCAAACTGAGTTGGGCGGTGAAGCGCGGCACAGCTGAGGCCGATACGCTGGTCGTCATCCGGATTGTGGCGGACGCGAGCCATCGCTTCATCCGTGTCGACGGCGTCGATCCTTTCACCAAGGACCACAAGGTGTTCGCCGCGCGTCCGCTCGAACGCGAGACGGATCTTTCCATCCCGCGCGCGAGTTTCGCCGATCACCCAAGCACCGAGTTTCATTTCTTCGCGAGCGCCGAGGATGCCGCCGCCAACCGGCCGAAGCTCACAGTGTTCTATCTTGGGGTACCGGACACGACCCCGGAATTCGCGCTGCCCGGTGACGCGGAAGCGTATCTCACTCGCATGCTGGGGCAGAAGGATTAGCGCGCCAGCGGAGAATTCATGCCACCGCCGCGGTCGCCACCGGCATCTTGCGCGGCAGGCACGTGACGAGCGCAAGGATCACAGTGGCGGCACCCGCCAACACATAGAACAGCGTGTCGAAGCCCCAGCGCTCGTACACGAACGCAATCAGCGGCAGTGCGGCGGCGAGCGCCGTGAAGCTCACCACGTAGCGGATGCCATAGACGCGTGCGCGCGCAGCCCCGCTCGCCATCTTGCCGATCATGAAATCGTTGATGGGTATCTGGCCGAACGCACCCAGCATGAAGCCGAGCGCGAGCACGAGTGCCCAGCCCTCGCGCGAACCGGCCATAAGAGCGAAGAACACAAGCTGAACCACGGCCGCACCCATGAACACCGGACGCGCGCCGAGCCGATCGAGCAGGCTGCCGACCACAAGCTGCGCCAGCGAGGCGATCGCGAACACCGCGAAGGCGAACATGCCGACCATCGTGGCGACGTCGGTGTTGCCCGCAAAGCCGAAGCTCTTGAGCCATGCGGCAGCAGACGACGCGAGCCCCTGAAGCCGCTCGTCGAAAATCTTCGGCAGCGCGAAGGTCGTCGCCTGGAAGATGATGCTGGAAACGGCCGTTGTCATGAACACGATCAACGACACGCGCAGCAGCAGCGCGTTACGATCCATCCCTTGCGAAACGCCGCCGGACGCGGCCTTCGACGTGGCGCGCTCAGTGGAAATCTCCTCGCGCCGCGCGAGCCAGTACGCGAGCCCCACCGCGATCGAGAGCACGCCCGGAATGATGAACGCCATGCGCCAGCCGCCGTTGTCGATCAGGTAACCGGTGATCAGCGCGGCGCTGGCGACGCCGAGATTGCCCCACACGCCGTTCACGGCGAGCCGCATGCCGGTGTTCTTCCATCTCGCCGTCACCATCGCGAGGCCGACCGGATGGTAGATCGCCGCGAATACGCCGATCGCAAACAGCCCGATGCCGACCTGCAGCGGCGTTTGCGCAAACCCCGTCGCCATGGAGGCAAGCCCGATGCCGGCGAAGAACAGCACCATCATCCCCTCGCGGCTCCATTTGTCGGCGAGCCAGCCGGCCGGATAGGAGAACACCCCGAATGCGAAGAAACCGGGCGTGGCGTACTTGAGCAACTCCCCGTAGCTCAGGTTCCATTCGCGCGTCAGCGCCAGCGCCGCGACCGTCGCGAAGATCAGCGTGAACAGGTGATCGAGGAAGTGCCCGATATTCAGGAACAGGAAATGCGTGCGGTCGCGGTTCATGGATGCCCCCCGGTATCCACCTCGGCCGGCGCAGCGGCCGAGGTGACCTCACATGAAGTCAGGGACAGCCTACAGAAGGATGCCCGTCGGGAACAGAATCATCGCGCGTGATCGGCCGGCTTCTGCACCCAGAACACGTACATGCTCTGGAATGTGTGCGGGTTGTCCTGCTCGAAGGCATGCCAGCCGTCGAGATCGGTCATCGCCGCGTCGGCGGGAAATCGCGCCGCATATTGCCGCGCCGTCGTCCGGTCGATTTCCAGCCCGAGGAGTTGCAGGCGCTCCTCAGCCAGAAAACTCTTGATCGCCGGGAGGGTCATGCGGTGTTCCTGGGTGTGGAACACGAGATCGCGGCACTCGCTCATGCTGTAGAAGTCGTTGAACCGCAAGATGTCGCGCGCCGGTCCATCGCCTGCTTGCATCAACTCCAGCCGGAAGCGGCGGATCTCGGCGGGCGTCGCGCCGTAGCCCTTCCCGGCGACCAGCGCGCGGGCGGCCACGACACCGCGCCGGGCGATCTCGCTGTAGAGACCGATGCGCATGAAACCGCCGGGACGTAGCAGCGGCAGCAGCACGCGCCAGCCCGCATACGGCTCGGCGAGATGATGCAGCACGCCGCCCGACTCGATCAGGTCGAAGCGGCGCTGCAGCGCGCCGAGCCGCATGATGTCGGCCTGCGCATATTCGATATCGAGCCCGAGCGCGCGCGTCTTGCCCGCCGCGTAGGCAAGGCTCGCGCGGCTGAGATCGATCGCAAGCATGCGCGCGCTTTCATATTGCTGCGCCGTCAGGATCGCTTGCTGGCCGGTGCCGCAACCCGCGATGAGAATGTCGAGGCCGCCGGTTTTGCCGGGCGCGCGGAGCGTCGCGGACGGAAACCGCTCGTGCAAATACGCATCGACGCTCGCATATTTCTTCGGCGCGGCCGTGCTGATCCATCGCGGATACGGATTGGCCTCGTACTGCGCCTGCACGGCTTGCGATACCTCGCCTTCGATGGGTGTGAGTTGCCCGATGCTGTCGCGCAGCGCGGCCTGCTCTTGCGGCTCGCGGATCTGCTGGACGAGGAGCGCCGCGATGGGAGCCGGCCAGGATCGCGCCAGCAGCGACGGTGCGCCGGCAAGCTCGTGCAACGGAAAATACGCCGCAACCGTCGCGACCCACAGCGGCGGCAAGGCCTCGCCCGCCGCCAGCGCGGCTTCCAGACGTTCGCGCAAGCGCCCTGCCCGCGCCTCCTCGTCAGCGGCCGTCGCGTAGACATACTCATTGATGAAACACTGGCGCGCGAGCGCGCACGCAACATCCAGCAGGGCGGCATCATCGGACGGCGCGGCCTCGGCGGCTTCCAGCAGTGCAAAACGGCAGGCCGCGAGGAACTTCTCGAGGTCGGAGTCGGCGATCGCGGTCCTCGTCATCAAGGCTTGCAGCAGGGAATCGTTCAGTGCGGGGCCCACCGCTCCGAACAACTCGGCACCCGGCAACCGCGCGGGCCACGCCTGCGCGGCGCGCGCGATGAGCGAACGCATTGGGCCGTTACGGATCAGCCCGATGCAGGCGGGCGCAAAGGCACTCGGTGCACTCCAGCCCTGCTCCAGCGCACGCAGCAGGAAACGGCGCAGTTCAGGCTCGTCGCGCTCGACCGCGATTCCGATGACAAGTCCCGCGAACAAGGTCTTGTTCTCCGGGGTCTCGCGAATATCGATGCTGCGCATCGTGAGCGCGAGCGCCTCGCCGGTGTTGCCGCGGTTCGAATGCGAGATCGCGAGGTTGAGGGTGGCGTCGATGAAATCCGGCTGCAGCGCGAGCGCGCGGCCGTAATGGTGGATCGCGTCCTCGTCGCGTCCGGCCTTCGCGAGCGACAGACCGAGGCTGTTGTGCGCCGCCGCCGACTGCGGCTGAAGCTGCACCAGCGCGCTGTGTTGCGCGATCGCTTCGATGAAGCGGCGCTCCTTGCGCAACGCATTGCCGAGATTGAGCCGCGCCTGCGCGAAGTTCGGATTGAGCTTGACGGCACGCGTCCAGTGACGGCACGCCTCCTCGCGGCGATTGAGCGCCCAAAGGGCAAGCCCGAGATTGTAGTGAAAATCCGGAACCTCGCCGTTGAGCGCGATGGCGCGCCCGATCAGCGCAACCGCCTCCTCGTTGCGCCCGGTCGCTTGAGCGAGCGCACCGGAGAGATGCAGCGCATGCACGTGCTGCGGCTCGGCGGCGAGCACCTGGCGATACAGGCGGTCGGCTTCGGCGAACTGGCCGGCCTGATGGTGGCGGACGGCGGCAACGAATGCGTCGGATTGCATGCCGGCACCGAAGCGCGGACCGCCGGTGAAATCAATCCGGCTCGAAATAGACGCCTTTTCGTCCCTTCCGACCCAATCCCGCCGCGATCCGAATGGTTAATGCTTCGTCAATGAACTTGATGCCTATTTGGGGCCGATGACCCCGTCCGCCGCAGGCCGGCTTTGTGCCGGCGCGCTTTGCGCGAGCCTGTTTTTGCTCGCAGCGCCGGGACGTGCCCAACAGCCGCTCCAGATCACCCCGACGCCCACAACACCTACAACAACCTCATCTGCCGCGACCGCGGTTGCGCCGGAAGCCGCCAAGGGCGCACGGCTGGAGGAACTGGAGAAAGTTCAGGCCGAGCAGAAGCGCGCGGCCGATCTCGCCGCCAGGCTCAAGGCCGAGCTTGATTCGATCGGCGAGGACCGCCGCAAGCTCAATGCGCTGCTGATCGGCTCGGCCGCCAACATCCGCGCGCTCGAGGAGAGCGTCGCCGCCGCCGAGGCCCGGCTCAACGCGCTGGGGAACAATGAGAATACCGTGCGCCGCTCGCTCGCCAGCCGCAAGGCGGTGATCGGCGAGGTGCTCGCGGCCCTGCAGCGGGTCGGCCGCCATCCCCCGCCCGCGCTGCTGGTAAGCCCGGAAGATGCGCTGCAATCGGTGCGCACCGCGATCCTGCTCGGGGCGGTGCTGCCCGACATGAAGATCGAGGTCGACACGCTCGTCGCCGATCTTGCCGAACTCGTGAAAGTACGTACCGAAATAGCGGCCGAACGGGAGGTGCTCGGCCGTGATCTCGCCGCAGTTACGCAGGAAAGATCGCGCATGACCGGGCTCGTCCAGGAGCGCCAGCGCAAACAATCCGAGACCGAGAAGGCGCTCGACGCCGAGCGTACCCGCTCGGTGCAACTGGCCCGGCAGGCCGACAATCTCAAGGACCTGATCGGCAAGATCGAGCAGGAGATCGCCTCCGCTGCCCGTGCGGCAGCCGCGGCGCGAGCCGACAAACCCGCCACCGATCCGAAAAACAGCCTCGCGGCGCTTCAGGACCCGGGCCGGCTGTCTCCGGCGATTGCCTTTGCGTCGGCCCGGAAATCGCTGCCGCTGCCGCTAAACGGCATCAGAATCCGCGAATTCGGCGTACCGGACGGCTTGGGTGGAACCGAAAAAGGCCTGTCGATCGCGAGCCGGGCCGGCGCGCAGGTCACGGCGCCCTGCGACGGCTGGGTCGTGTACGCGGGACCATTCCGTTCCTACGGACAACTCTTGATCCTGAACGCCGGCGGCGGGTATCATGTGTTGCTAGCGGGGATGGAGCGAATCTCGGTCGATCTTGGCCAGTTTGTGCTGACCGGGGAACCAGTGGCGATCATGGGGGGTGGGCCACAATCGGCCGCGGCCGTAGCGACGGGTTCCAGCCAACCGGTCCTGTACATCGAATTCCGAAAAGACGGCAGTCCCGTCGATCCCAGCCCATGGTGGGCATCCGACAGCGAAAAGGTTCGCGGATGATACGCAAGACTTCTCTGGTCCTCCTCGGAGCGGCAGCCGGTGTGGCCATCACGCTCGCCGCCACCCAGCCGCGCCTCGCCCTCCTCGGTGCCAGCGCCAAGGCGGCAGCCGCCGATACCTACCGGCAGCTCAATCTGTTCGGCGACGTGTTCGAGCGCGTGCGCGCCGACTACGTCGAGAAGCCGGACGACGCCAAGCTGGTGGAGCAGGCGATCAACGGCATGCTCAACGGGCTCGACCCGCATTCGAGCTACATGGACCCGAAAAGCTTCCGCGACATGCAGGTGCAGACGCGCGGCGAATTCGGCGGTCTCGGCATCGAGGTCACGATGGAAGACGGCCTCGTGAAGGTCGTCACCCCGATCGACGACACGCCCGCCGCCAAGGCCGGCGTGATGGCGAACGACGTCATCACCCATCTCGACGACGAGCAGGTTCAGGGCCTGACCCTGAACCAGGCGGTCGAGAAGATGCGCGGGCCGGTCAACACCAAGATCCGGCTCAAGATCATGCGCAAGGGCCAGGACAAGCCGATCGAAGTCTCGATCACGCGCGACGTCATTCGCGTACGCTCGGTGCGCTCGCGCATCGAAGGCGACGATGTCGGCTTCCTGCGTATCAGCCAGTTCAACGAGCAGACGTCGGAAGGCCTGAAGAAGGCAATCAGCGACATCATCGCGCAAGTGCCGAACGACAAGCTCAAGGGCTACGTGCTCGACCTGCGCAACAATCCGGGCGGCTTGCTCGATCAGGCGATCTCCGTGTCCGATGCGTTCCTGGAGCGCGGCGAGATCGTCTCGACGCGCGGCCGCAACGCGGAAGAGACCCAGCGCTATTCGGCGCGCGCGGGCGACCTCACCAAGGGCAAGCCCGTGATCGTGCTGATCAACGGCGGCTCGGCCTCGGCGTCCGAGATCGTCGCCGGCGCGCTGCAGGACCACAAGCGCTCGGCCGTGCTCGGCACGCGCTCGTTCGGCAAGGGATCGGTGCAGACCATCATCCCGCTCGGCAACAACAACGGCGCGCTGCGGCTGACCACGGCGCGCTATTACACGCCGTCGGGCAAGTCGATCCAGGCCAAGGGCATCGTTCCGGACATCGAGGTGCTCCAGGACGTGCCGGATGACCTCAAGGCGCGTTCCGACACCAAGGGCGAGTCCTCGCTGCGCGGACACTTGAAGGCGCAGGAAGGCGAGGAGCAGACCGGCTCGCAGTCCTACATTCCGACGGATGTGAAGAACGACAAGGCGCTCAACATGGCGCTGGAGCTTCTGCGCGGCACCAAGACCAATCCGGCCTTCCCGCCGAACACCAAGGCGGCGCAGGCGCCGCAGCAGTAAAATAGCAACCGCTGCATCGATTGACGGGGCGGCCTTCGGGCCGCCCCGTTTGTTTTGCGGCGCGTTGAACACGGTAAACGTTCGGTTAACGCCTGCGGCTTAAGGTTTGCGGATCAGCAGCCGCGGAGCCGTTCGTGTCCACCGACGATCCGACCGACGACTTGCAGAAGCCGCTCGGACAGAGCCCGAAAAAGAAGAAGCCGTTCGTGCTTCCGGTCCCCGTGGTGACGCGGGCGATCGTCGCTGCGCTCGGACTGTGCGTCACCGTGCTGGCCGGGTGGATTGCCTTCGTCAACGACCCGTTCGGCGGCGAGCCGATGGCGGTGGTGAGCGCCCAGCCAAACAAGACGGCCGAGCGCGCGGCGCCGTCCGCGAACCCGGATGCCGCGCCCTCCGCACTTGCCGATGCCGACAAGCCGGCCGCCAAGACCGTGACCATCATCGATGGCTCGACCGGAAAACGTCAGGAAGTCAGTGTCGACCAGCCGGGCATTCCCACCGCGCAAAAAAAAACTGAACTGAAGACCGAAGCGCGGCCTGAGGCAAAGCCCGAGGCGAAACCGGACGCCTCCATCGATCAGCGTCTGCTCGACACCTCGCGTCACGGTGCGATCCCGAAGATCGCGCCCGACGGCGCACGCCCCGCGGACATCTATGCGCGCCCCGTCAAGCCGCAGGCCGGCCGCGCCGACGCGCCGCGCGTCGCCATCGTGATCGAAGGGCTCGGCATCGGGGCGACCGGCACGGCCGAAGCGCTCGCGAAACTTCCCGCCCCTGTGACGTTTGCGTTCGCGCCCTACGGCACCGATCTGGAGCGCTGGGTCGCGCGTGCGCGCGGCGAAGGGCACGAGGTGCTGCTCCAGATCGGCATGGAGCCGTTCGATTATCCCGACAACGATCCCGGTCCGCAGACGCTGCTCGCATCGCTGACGCCTGAGCAGAACATCGACCGTCTGCACTGGTTCCTGTCGCGCTTTCAGGGCTACGTCGGCGTCACCAGCCTGATGGGCGCGCGTTTCACCGCGACCGATTCCGCGCTCAGCCCCGTCATCCGCGAAGCCGGCAAGCGCGGGCTGATCTGGTTCGACGACGGCACCTCGCCGCGCAGTGTCGCCGGGCAGATTTCCGGCGCTGCGAACGTTTCGTTCGCCAAGGCCGATGCGGTGCTCGACGCCGTGCCCACGGCCGCCGAGATCGACAACGCTCTCGCACGCCTTGAGGCGACCGCACGCAGCCGTGGGCTGGCAATCGGCGCCGCGAGCGCGCTTCCCGTGACGATCGAGCGCATCGCGCAATGGGCCAAGGCCGCGGAAGCACGCGGCGTCATGCTGGTGCCGGTGAGCATGGTGGCGAACAGGGCGAAGACGGGCAGCTAAGGCGCTGGTCGCAATTTTCGTCATGGCCGGGCTTGTCCCGGCCATCCACGTCTTTAGAAGCAATGTGACAAGAAAGACGTGGATGCGCGGGTCAAGCCCGGGCATGACGGAGTTTGAGCATGTCCAAACACGCCTCCCTCCCCTATCGTCCTTGCGTCGGCACCATGGTGCTCAACCGCGAGGGGCTTGTGTTCATCGGCCGGCGCACCGAGGGGCCGGAGCACGTCGATCTCACCCATGTGTGGCAGATGCCGCAGGGGGGCATCGATCCGGGCGAGGACCCGTGGCCGGCGGCGCTGCGCGAGCTGGCCGAAGAGACCAGCATCACGTCGGTGAAGAAGCTCGCCGAAATTCCCGAGTGGCTCGATTACGACCTGCCGCCGGACGTGGCGAAGCACGCCTGGAAGGGGCGTTATCGCGGGCAGACGCAGAAGTGGTACGCGCTCGCCTTCACCGGCGAGGAGAGCGAGATCAATATTCTGGAGCCTGCCGGCGGCCATGAGCCCGAATTCGTCGAGTGGCGCTGGGAGCCGATGCGCAACCTTCCCGATCTGGTGATTCCGTTCAAGCGCGAGGTGTACCAGCGTGTCGTGGATGCGTTTGCGCATCTGGTGAAATGACGGACATTATCATTCGCCCGCTGAGCTTCGCGGACGCCGCGCAATGGCGCGAGTTGCGGCTTGAAGCGCTGCGCAGGTATCCGACGGCGTTCGCGAGTGCCTACGAGGAGGCGCTGGAGCAGGACCTGTCGGCACGCATTCCGCCGCCGGACGGCCCGAGCGTCCTGTTTGGCGCGTTTGCGGGCGGCACGCTGTCAGGGAGCGCGGGGCTGCACGTGTGGCCCGGGATAAAGCAACGACACAAGTCAGAGCTTTGGGGAATGTATGTCGCACCGTCGCTGCATCGGCGTGGTGTCGGCTGTGCACTGCTGAGCGCCGTGATCGAGCATGCGCGCACGCGCGTCGCCGTGGTGCAGCTCACCCTGCTGCGGGCGAACAGCGCCGCCAAGGCGCTCTACAGCCGCTTCGGTTTCGTCTCGTATGGAATCGAGAAGCGCGCGCTGCGTCATCAAGGTGTCGATCACGACGACGAGTTGATGGCGCTCGATCTCGGGAACGGGCTTTGATGGGCACCGACAAACCCTACCGCCCCAACGTCGGCGTCGCGTTGTTCAATGCGGCGGGCCGCGTGCTGATCGCCAAGCGCTTCAAGGACGACGGGCCGGAAATCATCCTGCCCGGTTTCGAGTGGCAGATGCCGCAGGGCGGCATCGACGCCGACGAGGACCCGCGCCCGGCCGCGGTGCGCGAGCTTTACGAAGAGACCGGCGTGACGAGCGTGGACTATCTCGGCGAGACGCCGGACTGGCTCACGTACGAGTTTCCCCCCTACGACGGCCCGCCGCATCGGCTCGCCGTGTTTCGCGGCCAGCGCCAGAAGTGGTTCGCCTATCGCTTCACCGGCGACGAACGCGAAATCGTGGTGGCGGACACGCGCAACGGCCAGGAGCCCGAGTTCGACGCATGGCGCTGGGAGAAGCTCGCGCGCGTGCCCGAACTCGTGGTGCCCTTCCGGCGCGAGGTCTATGCCGCCGTGGCGCGGGAATTTGCGAGGTTTACTAACAGGTCCTCATCCTGAGGAGGGCCCATAGCGCGTCGAAGACGCGCGTAACCGCGCTTATGGCCCGCGGAGTTTATCATCGGGCCGCGCTTTGCGCGGACCCGTTGGCGGCCTCCTCAGGATGAGGACCGCGCATTGCTGCAAAAATATCACACCGGGCATTAACCGCACTCGACGGTGTTGCTTCTCGAAATACCAGCTTCCAGCATAAGTTGCGGCACCCGAGTAAGTGGGGAAGTACCATGTTGAAACTTGTCACTGCGCTGTCCGGAGCCCTGATCGCGGCGTCGGCTCTTGTCGGCTCCGCGACCGACGCAAACGCGGGTCATCGTCGCGGCCACGGTTGCGCGAATTGCGGCCCGTTCCCGCCGTCGTACACGCATAAGACCAAGACGGTACACAAGCACATCACGAAGTATCGTGACGTGCATCGCACCAAATACGTGAAGCGCATCAAGCCGATCATCCATGTGACCCGGATCCAGCCGGTGGTCCATGTTCACAAGGTGACGCGCGTGCACACCCGGCTCGTCGGCGTGCCCTACCCGGTGCATCGCCACGTGACGCAATGGCTGCCACCCGTGAAGCACGTGACCAGCAGCGTCGTCTATCTGCGGCCGCAGTGCGGTTGCGGCTACTGATGCTCTGACGGCGGGTTGCGGCTGACGCCGCGGCTCCAGAACGGACGAAGCGGGGGCTCACGCACGCTGCCGGTCGGCATCGTGTCCACCGGCGGCCTGCCATCGCGCGCAACCGGCGTGGACGTCAGACACGCGGCCGGGCAGACCGGCGCGCGCCCGAGGATTTTCTGCAAGCTCGCCTGCGGCCCGCGCTGGCAGAACTGCCGGATGAACCTTTTATCCTGAGTGCCGAAATTCGAAATGCCGCACGAGGACGCCATCACGGTTTCGGCGCGTCCCCACAGCTCCGAGACGGTCTTTGCGACGCGCGGCGCAAGCAAGCCGCTCCAGGTCGCGGGTTCGCTCTCCTCCGCCCGCTCGGCATAGAGCGCGACGAACGCCATCAGCGCCGCGAGCCCATCGCGATGGTCGACCTCATCGCCCTGTTCGGCGGGGCCGGGCGCACGGTTCAACGCAACGGCGGTGTTGAGATCGTGCGTGTAGGCATTGAGCTCGTCGAGCAGATAGAGGAAATCGGCCGATGAGCTGGCACGGCCCGGCCGCAGGTACGTCGTCACGAAATCGTTCGCCTTGAATTTTCCTGCGATGAGCGACGGCGCAAAGAATGCCGAGACTTCATTAGGCCGCTTCAACTGGCCGCCGTTGAGGAGCGGAAACGCATCGGTCTCGGCCGTGAGGTAGTGCACGGATTCGTGCACCGCCGTCGGCAGGCCGAGCTGCGCCTCGTCGCAGCTGATCCAGTTGAGAAAGAACGTCTTGTCCGCGATCTTCTGGTAGACGGCGAAGCCCTCAGGCGCCGAGGCGCGCAATCTTTCGACCGCGCTCTGCCGGCAATCAGCGGCCGCCGCCGAACCGGTAGCGAGAGTCGCGCACGAGAGCGCGGCGAAGCATATGGACCGTAGCCGACGCATGATCGCCGCTCACCTTTGGTGCGTGGCGACAGAGTCGGCCCAAACGGTTAATCGCTGGTTGCGGAGGGGACGGCGCGTAGCCCGCATGGAGCGCAGCGCAATGCGGGGCCGGTTTCCCGGATTTCGCTTCGCTTCATCCGGGCTACGCAGCCAACCGCCTCAATGCAGCGCCGTGCCCTGCAGGTGGCTGTCGACCTGCCGGAACTGATCGAGCCGCTCGATCGCCTTGTCGAGCGCGGAGCCTGTGAGCTCCTTGACCTTCTCTTCCTGCGCGGCGATGCGCTCGGAGAGCACGGCGCGGTCGAAGTCTTCCACCGAGTCCGCGAGATCGGCGAGCACGGTCAGCTTGCCGTCGGCCGAAACCTCGGCGAAGCCGCCGAGCACGACCATGCGCTGCGCGTTGCCGCCGACGAACACCGTCATGATGCCGGGCCGCAGCGCCGACACCGTCGGCGCGTGGCCGGCGAGCACGCCGAAATCGCCCTCGGTGCCCGGCACGTCGACCTGATCGACCGCGCCGGAGAACAGGAGCTTTTCGGGAGAGACGAGATCGAAGTGGAAGGTGGCCATGATGTCTTGCTCCGGTCTCTCACTCCCTCCCCCCTTGTGGGGGAGGGTGGGGAGGGGGGTGGTTGTTGTGTGACGCAGCAGCGCGTCACATGCGGACCCCCACCCCGGACCGCCTGCGGCGGTCCGACCCTCCCCACAAGGGGGAGGGTAAGAAAGAAAGTTACGCCGCTTCTGCCGCCAGCCGCTTGCCCTTCTCGACCGCCTCTTCGATGGTGCCGACCATGTAGAAGGCAGCCTCCGGCAGGTGATCGTACTTGCCTTCCACCAGGCCCTTGAAGCCCTTGATGGTATCGGCGAGGTCGACGAGCTTGCCGGGCGAGCCGGTGAACACTTCGGCGACGAAGAACGGCTGCGACAGGAAGCGCTCGATCTTGCGCGCGCGCGACACGGCGATCTTGTCCTCTTCGGAAAGCTCGTCCATGCCCAGAATGGCGATGATGTCCTGCAGCGCCTTGTAGCGCTGCAGCACCTGCTGCACGCGGCGCGCGATGGCGTAGTGCTCCTCGCCGACGATCAGCGGGGTGAGCATGCGTGAGGTCGAGTCGAGCGGGTCCACCGCCGGGTAGATTCCCTTGGCGGCGATGTCGCGCGACAGCACGGTCGTGGCATCAAGATGCGCGAACGACGTCGCGGGCGCCGGATCGGTCAGGTCGTCGGCCGGAACGTAAATCGCCTGCACCGAGGTGACCGAGCCCTTGTGGGTCGTCGTGATGCGCTCCTGCAGCGCGCCCATGTCGGTCGCGAGCGTCGGCTGATAGCCCACGGCGCTCGGAATACGGCCGAGCAGCGCCGAGACTTCAGATCCGGCCTGCGTGAAGCGGAAGATGTTGTCGACGAAGAACAGCACGTCCTGCCCCTGATCGCGGAAATGCTCCGCGACCGTGAGGCCGGAGAGGCCGACACGCGCGCGCGCTCCGGGCGGCTCGTTCATCTGCCCGTACACCAGCGCGCATTTGGAGCCCGCCGCCGAGCCGTTGTTCTTCTTCGGATCCTTGTTCACGCCGGACTCGATCATCTCGTG
>JAXDOA010000017.1:0-3959 GCA_034669125.1 Hyphomicrobiales bacterium | reverse complement strand
GACCCGATATGGAGGGACGAAGATACCACCAGAGGCGTTCAAGAGGGAGGTTCACCTTCTCGGTGGTCGTCCGGATGTCCAGCGAAAGTTGGGGGAGCTCATGCCGGTCTTCAGCATTGACACCAATAGGTTCACACTCGATGCGTCGTTCGGCGACTATTTTGACGGCGAGAAATTTCGGCCGCATCCTGTCGGGGGCTATCGAACCTGTCTTGTGGACTCGGTAAAAAATATTAGTGCCCTTTGGGTGGGCTATTCTAACAGACACATGGGAGGATCGGATGGGAAGCGACTATGACCCAGAGAAAGCCCGCTCGGACTTCCTTATTGCGATGTACAATCAGTTGATGAATGATATCAACCGACACATCGTCGTTATCTGGCAATCGGTTGGCGTCTTGTTCGGTGCTTTCGCAGCGTTCGCGCTTGTTGAAAAGCAAATCATTACGCTCGATGTTGCGGCGTCTCTAATAATTCTTCTCTGTGTTTGGGTTATCGCACACGTTTATGACGCTGGCTATTGGTACAATCGAAATTTGGTGATCATCGCCAACATTGAGAGACAATTCCTTCGGCAATCCGACCTTCAAGAGATTCACTACTATTTTGGGAGTCATCGGCGGACCGGCACGATGATCACGCATCTAGAAATCCAAATGGCCTTGGCGGTGGCTGTTGCCCTTCTAGTACTTCTTTTTCACCTGATGACTGTAGTCATACCGATCTATTGCTATGGAACGAAGGCTGGCACCGGCCTAACGGCTTTGCCGTGGATCGTGGCGGTCGTAGGTGTATTCGCTTGGGCTTATTCACGCTCCAAAGCGAGGCGAAGGTACGAAACTTTTCTTCGCAACTCACCCGGCAAGGCGATTGACGCATCGACGATACAGCATGGGCCCGGCCACCCTACTTAACCCTGCGAGGGCGGCCTGACAGCCACTTGTGACTCTATTACCGCGAGGTGATCGCGCGCGTGCTCGCGATCCTGCGCCCGATCTTGCAACGCGCCGCGGCCCGCGGCCACGCGCGGCCATCCTTCGAGACGGCGCTTCGCGCCTCCTCAGGATGAGGATTTTACTAAGCCGCCTCGGCCCACGCGCGCGGCGCTATCTTCCCCTTGATCTGCGTGCGGTGCATCACGCGGCGCGTCGCGCTGTCGAACGGGTCGCGGCGGTGCATGGTGGAGCGATTGTCCCACAGCAACAGATCGCCGACGCGCCAGCGGTGCTGGTAGCGCAGATCCTCGCGCTCGATGTGCGCCCACAGCGCGTCGAGCAGCGCATCGGACTCCGCCGGCGCCAGGCCCTCCACATAGGAGTTGCGCCGGCGGCCGAGATAGAGCGACGGCGCGCCGGTCGACGGATGTGCGATCACCGCCGGATGCCACGCGCCCGGCGCCTGGTGCGGATCGTCGGTCGGCGTCACGCCTTTGCGCAGGTAACCGCCCGAGTTGTAGGTGCCGTCATGCTTGATGCGGCGGCCGCGCACCTCTGCCTTCAGCGCGTCGGGCAAGGTCGACCACGCGGCCTGCATGCCGAGCACCCAGGTGTCGCCGCCGGTCGGCGGGACTTCGAGCGAATAGAGCATCGAGGCGTCGGGCGGTGTTTGCAGATAGCTCATGTCGGTGTGCCACACCGCTTCGCCGGCGCCGAGCGCGCCGATCGGCGCGCCCTTGTCGTCGAGGACGTTCGAGACGACGTAGACATCCGGATAGCCTTCGGGCGACTGGCGGCCGTGCTCCTGGATCGGCGGCGGATCGAGCTCGCCGAAGCGGCGCGAGAAGGCGAGCAGGTCGTCGTCGGTCAGTTTCTGATCGCGAAAGAGCAGCGCGCCGTGCCGGTTCCAGACCTGCTCGATCTGCGCGTACTCGGCATCGCTCAACTGCGCCAAATTGACGCCGGAGATCTCGGCGCCAACCGCCGGTGTAACAGGCTTGATCGTCATGGACATGATAGGCTTTCCTCGATCGTCTATTGTCTTTGTCGTTAAATTGCGCCCCCCTTCGAGCAAGGTCAACCGCGATGAAACATGTCTGCCGTCGCCTCCTCGCATGTGGCGTGATGGTCTTTGCGCTGTGCGGCGCGGCGCACGCGGAAGCCAATCAGGTGCGCTTCGCGCGCCAGCTCGGGCTCGGCTACCTGCAATTCTACGTGATGCAGGAGAAGCAGATGCTCGAGAAGCAGGCCGAGCGCGCGGGCCTTGGCAAAGTGACCGCGACCTATGCGGGCATGGGGACGCCGACCGCGATCACCGATGCGCTCTTGTCCGGCAATGTCGATGTCGTCGGCATCGGCCTGCCGGCGTTTCTCACCATGTGGGACAAGACGCGCGGCAACATGAACGTGCGCGGCATCGTGGCGATGAACCGCCAGCCGGCCTACCTCAACACGCGCAACCCCAACATCAAGTCGATCCGCGATTTCACCGACAACGACCGCATCGCGCTCCCCGCCCCGAAGGTGTCGGTGCAGGCGATCATGCTGCAGATGATCGCGGAGAAGACGCTCGGCAAGTTCGATGCGCTCGATCATCTCACCGTCGGCATGAGCCATCCGGACGGCACCGCCGCGATGCTGTCGGGGAAGCTGGAGATTTCCTCGCACTTCACCTCGGCGCCGTTCCAGTATCAGCAGCTGGAGAATTCGGCGATCCGGAAAGTGCTGTCGTCCTACGACGCGACCGATGGGCCGAACACGTTCAGCGCGGTGGCAACCATCGCGCGCTGGCGCGAGGCCAATCCGCAGCTCTACAAGGCGGTGCAGGCCGCCATTCTCGAGGCGAACGACTTCATCGCGAAAAATCCGCGCGAGTCGGCGGAGATTTTCGTGAAGATCGAGAATTCAAAGCTGCCGGTCGAGTTCATCGCGAAGATGATCAGCGATCCGGAATTTTCCTACGCGCCGGAGCCCGAGAACGTGATGAAGATCTACGCGTTCATGCACAAGGTCGGCGCGCTGAAGAATATGCCGGCCGCGTGGCAGGAGTTGTTCTTCCCCGAGGCGCACGGGCTGAAGGGGAATTGAGCGGCTACTTTCTCCTCACGCGCCGCGCTCAGAACGGCGCGGGCTTCTCGTTCTGCGCCCGCTCGAACGGCCGGTAGATCATGCCGAGACGGCCATAGGCGCCGCTGCGCTTGTCGGTGTCGGTCGCCCAGCCGGCGCCGACGGAGAATTCGTACGACGAGAACCGAAAACTTGTGACATGCGCGCCGAAGCGCAGCTGGCGATAGGTATCGTCGCCGCTGCTAAGGAATTCCGGGCCGAGCCAGATCATGTCGAAGAAGCGCCAGCCCGCCGCGGCGCGGGTCCAGTAGCTCTTGCCGACTGTGGATAACGAGGCTGACGCCGTGACCATCCCGTCGCGCAACGGCTCGTACCAGACGTCCAAGCCGGCGCGTGCGCCGAGATGCGTGCCGCGCAGGCGGTTGCCCGCGTCGTCCGGGAGGGTGCGGTGATCCTGCACGTCGAGCCCGGCGAACACCGTCAGCTCAAAACCCGGTCCGTTCCAGCGCCAGCCGGGCAGCGCCGCGCCCATCGCCTGGCGGCCGGTGATCTCGGCGGTGCCGGACCGGTAGCGGTAGATCCCGCCGTTGAGGAGCAGCTTGAAGACCGGGCCGTCCTGGTTAAGCCCTTGATACGACCAGAGAAAGCCGCCGTGCGCGAACGCGCCGTTGCGCCAGATGTCGGCCCCGCTGAAGAACAGGAGATGCGCGACCGCCGCGGCATCGCCCGCCGCTTCGGCGCGTGCCGGCTGGATGATACTGCAACAGCCCTGCCCCGCGGCCAAAACCGCCGCGACGCATACAACTACGCGACGCATGACGACGCCCCCGCGCCACTTCGGCAGTTTTTCCCTCGATCTGCAACCAACGGTAACGATAAGGTTGTTCTGGAGTCCACCCTGATTTGCAAAAAACCGAATGGGAGAAGCCGCAGCACCGCGCTATAGCTCAGGCGCGT
>JAXDOA010000016.1:0-2746 GCA_034669125.1 Hyphomicrobiales bacterium | reverse complement strand
CATATGGTCGTCGAGGCCTGCCAAGACCGTGGCATCGCGGCGATTTTTGAGCATCTCCGCGGCCTGGCGCGAACGGGCCACGACGATCCCGAGAACGGCGTTGACCAGCCACGCGAAGTGCGAGGGGGTCTGGGTATCGGAATAGATCGACATGGCGGCCTCCATAAGGGTTCATCAGCGGGCGCAAGCGCTCCCAGCGGCGCTCCGACCTCTCGTGGAGCCACCCCGGATAGCCACCTGATTTGCCCGAACGAGACGTATATGCGCCTTCGCTATTGATAAGTGAAACGAATGTTTCTAATCTAACCAATCAGTCGTGGTGATGAGTATCCGGCCGGGCGGGCACCTCCGGCCAACCCCTCGAGGACCCGTCATGACCGCTCTGCTCGACGTCGACCAGCTGCGCACTTTCATCGCCATCGCCGAGACCGGCAGCTTCACGCGCGCCGCCGACATCGTGCACAAGACCCAGTCTGCCGTTTCGATGCAGATGAAGCGGCTCGAGGAGCGGCTCGACCGCGCGATCTTCGCGCGCGACGGGCGCGCCTCGAAACTGACCGAAGACGGCGAGCGCCTGCTCGACTACGCGCGCCGCATCGTGAAGCTCAACGTCGAGACGATCGCGGCATTTTCCGACGAGCTCACCGGCCGCGTGCGGCTCGGCGTGCCCGACGATTACGCCGACCGCTATCTGCCCGAGATCATGGCCCGCTTCTCGCGCGCCTATCCGGCGATCGAGCTCACGGTCATCTGCGAGGAAACGATCTGCCTGATGGAGCGCATCAAGGCGAACGAGATCGATCTCGCGATCATCACCAATTGCCTCGGCAACATGACGGCGGAGAATTTCCGCCAGGAGCGCTTGCTGTGGGCGACCTCGAACCGCCATTCGACGCATCTGGAAGAGCGCCTGCCGCTCGCGCTCGGCCGGCCCACCTGCGCATGGCGCCGCGCCGCGGTCGATTGCCTCGAAGCGATCGGCCGGCCCTACCGCGTGCTCTATTCGAGCGGCAACGCGAGCGCGATCTGCGCCGCCGTGCTGTCCGGGCTTGCGGTGTCGGTGTTTCCGGAATCCGGATTGCGGCCCGGCATGCGCGTGCTATCGGCGGCGGATGGATTCCCCGAGCTGCCGTCGTGCCGCATCGGGCTGGTGCGCAATCCGCACGAGCGCAATCCGATGGCCGATGCGCTCGCCGAGCACGTCATCTCGTCGCTGGATAACCTGTCGGAGGCGGCAAGAGCGGCGGAGTGAGGTTAGTACGCATACTCGGTGAACACCGGGTCGACCGACTTGCCCCACGGCCCGTGATATTTCTCCAGCAATTCCTCCGCCGGCGTGATGCCGCGCGTCACGAATTCCTGCAGCGGCACCAGATAGCGCGTCTCGTCGCGGCCGTCGCTGTCGCGGAAATTGCGCCGCTTCAGTCCGACCTCGCTCAGCGCGAGGCACTCCTTCGCGAGATCGAGCATCGTGCGCCCGCGGATCGTCGCAGCGAAACCCGCACGCGGCACGTCGTCGCGCAGCTTCTGGCGCTCCTCAGCGCTCCAGTCCTTGACGAGATCCCATGCGGCATCGAGCGACGCGCTGTCATACAAAATGCCGA
The DNA here is from genome assembly GCA_034669125.1 of Hyphomicrobiales bacterium. Lineage (GTDB taxonomy): Bacteria > Pseudomonadota > Alphaproteobacteria > Rhizobiales > Xanthobacteraceae > PALSA-894. Next base: position 1,142 of record JAXDOA010000016.1, on the reverse strand, counting down.
CCCACAACGCCGGCAGCGCAGGCAGGCGCCGCCACGGGCCGGCATCGCTCCCACGCATTTCGAGATAGCGCTTGAGCCGCACCTCGGGAAAAATCGACGAGATGTGGTTCGCCCAGTCCGACTGCGTGGCGCGCAGGTTGCCGTGTCCCGGCAGCTTGCCCTTGAGCAGGTCACGGAACGACATGCCGGACACGTCGATGTACTCGTCCTCGCGCTTGACGAAATACATCGGCACGTCGAGTGCGTAATCGACATAGCGCTCGAAGCCCATGCCGGGCTCGAACGCGAACGGCAGCATGCCGGCGCGGTCATTGTCGGTGTCGCGCCACACTTCGGAGCGAAACGACAGGAAACCGTTCGGCTTGCCTTCGGTAAACGGCGAGTTGGCAAACAGCGCGGTCGCGACCGGCTGCAGCGCGAGCGAGACGCGCAGCTTCTTCACCATGTCTTGCTCGGAGGAGAAGTCGAGGTTCGTCTGCACCGTGCAGGTGCGATACATCATGTCGAGGCCGTAGCGGCCGACCTTCGGCATGTACGCGGTCATGATCTTGTAGCGGCTCTTCGGCATCATCGGCGTTTGCGCGCGCGTCCATTTCGGGCTCATGCCGAGGCCGAGGAAGCCGATGCCGAGCGGCCGCGCGATCTCGCGCAACTGCGCGAGATGCGCCATCAGCTCGCTGCACGTCTGATGAATGGTCTCAAGCGGCGCGCCGGAGAGTTCGAACTGCCCGCCGGGCTCGAGCGAGATCGCGCCGCCGCCGGTCACGTCCGCGAGGCCGATGATGTTCGGCCCGTCCATGATCGGCTCCCAGCCGAGCAGATGCTGCATGCCCATGAGCAGCGAGCGGATCGAGCGGCGGCCCTCATAGGGCACCGGCTCGTGCGTGTCGGTCGTGAAGGCGAACTTCTCGTGCTCGGTGCCGACGCGCCATTGCGCCTTGGGCTTTGCGCCCTCCGCGAACCAGGCGACGAGTTCGTCGCGCGATTCGATCGGGGTCAGGTCGACAACGTCACGGGCCATTCAGGAGATTCCGGCGGAAAAGGGCGGCGACCTTACACACGGCCCGCCGGCAAGAGCAATGCGGCGGCCTCGGGGCATCTATTCACGGACGCTGGGAAAGATAGTGGGGCCGGCCGGCTCC
>JAXDOA010000015.1:0-4164 GCA_034669125.1 Hyphomicrobiales bacterium | reverse complement strand
TGACATCCGCACCTGGTGGTTCGCGCTCGCATTCGTGTGTGTCGGTCTGGAGACCCGCTTCGTCGATCTGCTGACGACGGATCAGGGGCGCCCGGCGCTCGCCTTCATCGGCGCACAGACCATCAACGTGTTCTGGACCTTGCTGCTCGCGTGGCTGCTGTTCGGCGGCGTGCTGTTCGCGCAGCCCGTCATCCAGTGAGGGATATCATGAGCCCCTCACCCATTCCGAAGACCGCGCCTTTCGCCGACGACGAGATCGACGTGCTCAATCGCGTCGTCGGCCCGGCGACGGCGGTGCAACGTGCTTGGCTCGCGGGTTTTCTCGCGGGCCTCGATGCGCAGCAGGGCGCCGCCGCGAACGACGCGCTGCCTGCGGCCGCCCAGCAAAAGGCCGAGCCGCTGACGATCCTGTACGCGACCGAATCCGGCAATTCCGAGAAGCTCGCCGGCGATGTGGCGAAGTCGGCGCGCAAGCTCGGCTTCAAGCCCTCGCTCGTCGACATGGCTGATCTCGACGTCGCCTCGCTCGCCGGCGTGAAGCGCCTGATCGTCATCGCGGCAACTTGGGGAGAGGGCGATCCGCCCGCCCGCGCCATCCGCGCCTACAAGGACCTGATGAGCGAAAAGGCGCCGCGCCTCGACGGCACCGAGTTCGGGGTGCTCGCGCTCGGCGACACCGCCTATGTGGAGTTTTGCGCGATCGGCAAGGCGCTCGACGAGCGGCTTGCCGCGCTCGGCGCAAAGCGCATCGCGGATCGCGTCGATTGCGATCTCGATTTCGCCGAGCCGGCCGCCACGTGGATCGGCGCGACGCTGAAAGTCCTGGCGCCGGAAGTCGCGCCGGACGCCAAGGTGATCGCGGTCGATTTCGGCGCCAAGGATCTTGGGGCAAAGCCTGCGCCGAACCTCAACGTGGTCGAAGCGGAAGTCACCGAGACGATCAATCTCAATTCGTCGCGCTCGGACAAGGAGACCTATCACCTCGAACTGTCGTTCGAGGGCGCGGCGCCCGCCTACAAGCCGGGCGACTCGCTCGATCTCTATGCCGAGAACGATCCGGCCTACGTCGACGCGCTGCTGACCTCGGCGCGCATCTCCGACGCGGCGTTGCGCGGCGAGTTCATCAAGAGCCGCGACGTCACGACGCTTTCGCTCAAGACGATGGAAACCTACGCGGGCTTTGGCCAGCGTTATGTCAAAGGCCTCCTCGAAGCCGGCACGGCGAAGACCTGGATCGCGGGCCGCCAGTTGATTGACCTCATTCAACAGTTCCCCGTGGCGTTGGATGCCGAAAAGCTGCGCGCGCTCACGCGTCCGCTTAGCGCCCGTGCCTACTCGATTGCCTCGTCGCGCTCGGAAGTCGGCGAGGAAGCGCACCTGCTCATCTCGGCGGTGCGCTACCGGACGCACAATCGCGACCGCAAGGGCGTCGCCTCCAACTACGCGGCGGGCCTGAAGAAGGGCGCGCGCGTGCGCGTGAAGCTCAAGCCCAACAAGCATTTCGCCCTGCCCTCAGGCGACCGCGACATCATCATGGTCGGCCCCGGCACCGGCGTCGCGCCGTTCCGCGCGTTTGTGCAGGAGCGCCGCGCGAGCGCCGCGAAGGGCCGCAACTGGCTGTTCTTCGGTGACCGCCAGTTCACGCACGACTTCCTCTACCAGACCGAATGGCAGGATGCGTTGAAAGAGGGCGGCCTGACGCGCATGGACGTGGCATTCTCGCGCGACACGCCGGAGAAAATCTACGTGCAGCATCGCCTGTGGGAGAAGCGCCGCGATCTCATCGAATGGCTCGACGGCGGCGCGACGTTCTACGTCTGCGGCGACATGAACGCGATGGCGAAGGACGTGCGCGCGACGCTGGTGCGCGCCTATGCGGACGTGAAGGCGCTGTCGCCGGAGGCTGCCGAGCAAGCGGTCGCGGCGCTCGAACGCGACAAGCGTTATCAGCAGGATGTGTATTGATGGCCGAGCTCGCCCGCAACGAATACATCAAGGAGGCGAGCGACTACCTGCGCGGCACGCTCGCCGAGGGGCTGACCGACGAGATCACCGGTGCGATCGTCGAGGACGACCAGCAGCTCGTCAAATTCCACGGCATGTATCTGCAGGACGACCGGGATCTCCGCGGCGAGCGCGCGCGCAAGAAGCTCGAAAAGGCGTTCGCCTTCATGCTGCGCGTGCGCATTTCCGGCGGCGTGCTCACGACGAAGCAGTGGCGCGCGCTGGACTGGGTTGCGCGCGTCTACGGCAACGGCACGATGCGCGCGACCACGCGCCAGACCATCCAGCTGCACGGCGTCATCAAGTCGAACCTGAAGGCGACGCTGAAGGCGATCGACGAGCAACTGCTCAACACAATCGCCGCCTGCGGCGACGTGAACCGCAACGTGATGAGCAACCCGAACCCGTATCAGTCGAAGGCGCACGCGGTCGCGCTCGAACTCGCGCGCGGCATCTCCGATCACCTTGAGCCGCACACGCCTGCCTATCGCGAGATCTGGCTCGACGGCGAGAAGATCGCGGGCGGCGAGCCCGAAGTCGTCGAGCCGATTTATGGCAAGACCTACCTGCCGCGGAAATTCAAGACCGTGGTGGCGGTGCCGCCGTCGAACGACGTCGACATTTTCGCGCACGATCTCGGTTTCATTGCGATTCTCGACGACAACAACGACGTCACCGGCTGGAACGTCACCGTCGGCGGCGGGATGGGCATGACGCACGGCGAGCCCGACACCTATCCGCGCGCCGCCGACGTGATGGGTTTTTGCGCGACGCGCGACGCTATTCGCGTGGCCGAGGCCGTGGTCACGGTGCAGCGCGACTGGGGCGATCGCACCAATCGCAAGCACGCGCGGCTGAAATATACGATCGAAGATCGCGGGCTCGATGCGTTCCGCGCCGAAGTGGAAAAGCGCGCCGGTGTGAAACTCGCGGCGGCGAAGCCGTTCACCTTCACGTCGACCGGCGACCGCTACGGCTGGACCGAAGGCGAGAACGGCAAGGCGCATCTCACGCTCTATGTCGAGAACGGCCGCATCAAGGATACGGCGGGCGGCGCCGGCATGCTGACGGGCCTGCGCAAGATCGCCGAGATTCACAAAGGCGACATGCGGCTGACCGCGAACCAGAACGTGATCGTGGCGAACATCGGCGGGCAAGAACGCGCCGCCATCGAGGCGATTGTCAAGCAGTACAACCTGATCCAGCCGGCCTCGGGCCTGCGGCGCAATTCGATGGCCTGCGTGGCGCTGCCGACCTGCGGCCTCGCGCTGGCCGAGAGCGAGCGCTATCTGCCCGATCTGCTGACCGCGCTCGACGCGCGTCTCGCGGCATATGGATTGAGCGACGACGACATCGTCATCCGCATGACCGGCTGTCCGAACGGCTGCGCGCGGCCGTATCTGGCCGAGATCGGTTTGGTCGGCAAAGGTCCCGGCCGCTACAACCTCTATCTCGGCGCCGCACACGATGGTTCGCGGATGTCCAAGCTTTACGCCGAAGACCTGGAGCACGACGCGATCGTCGCGACGCTCGATCCGGTGTTTGGCGCTTATGCCAAGGAGCGCGAACCGGACGAGCGCTTCGGCGAGTTCGTGATTCGCGCAGAGTTCGTGACGCGCACCAGAAACGGAGCGGATTTCCATGCGAACACCGGAGCAAAGCGCGCCGCATGAACGCTCACGCGCCCGCGGTCCGCACCACCTGCCCGTATTGCGGCGTCGGGTGCGGCGTCCTCGCGGCGCCGGATGGATTGGGCGGCGCTGTCATCAGCGGCGATCCCGCGCATCCGGCGAGTTTCGGCAAGCTCTGCTCCAAGGGCGCGGCCCTCGGCGAAACGCTCGAGCTTGAGACGCGCCTTTTGCATCCGATGCTGCGCCGGAACGGCGCGCTGGTGCGCACCGATTGGGATACCGCACTCGATCAAGTCGCCGCCGGCTTCGCCCGCATCGTCGAACGCGACGGGCCGGACGCGGTCGCGTTCTATCTCTCGGGGCAACTGCTCACCGAGGATTATTACGTCGCCAACAAGCTGATGAAGGGCTTTTTGGGCTCGGCCAATGTCGACACCAATTCGCGCCTGTGCATGGCGTCGTCGGTGGCGGGCCATCGTCGCGCGTTCGGCGCTGACGTCGTCCCGCAGTGCTACGACGACCTGGAAAT
>JAXDOA010000014.1:0-5761 GCA_034669125.1 Hyphomicrobiales bacterium | reverse complement strand
GCGGAAGCGAGGAATTTGGTGGCGTTGGTCGGCACCACGGTCTGCCAGTCCTTCGCAGCGCCCAGCGCCCGGCCTTTCTCGTTCAACCAAGGAAACAGAAAAAGGTTGCCGGCGGTGTAACTGCCGTACTTGCCCTGCACGAAGGTCATGCTGACACAGCCAGCCAGACCCATGTAGGTCGGGTTCTTCCTGAAGACCGCGAAATTGCGGCGCGACGCGCAGTCGACAGTCAGGCGGTTGGGCGTGAAGGCCGGCCAGCCGCTGGTGACGCACGTTTGCGCGAGCGCGATTTTGGGAAGTTGAAGCGCCGAGAACGCTCCCAGGGACGCGCCCAGGAACGCACGCCTGTTATATTCACCCATCCCGAGCCCTCAAAACGCCATCCCACAAACGCTAGGTTAACCGCAAGACAAGGGCGCGTCAAAGGAGCCTTGGTTGCCGCGCGAATACTGGAAACCGCTAAGACTGTAGTACGGTTGCGCCTGGCCGCGATTGCATCTGTTGCTATTCAGAATTTTAATAACTTAGGTGCCTACAGAATTGGTAGCTGGCGAAGGTGAGTTCGGCGGGTTCCAGCGCATAAGATCGTATGCGCCTTCCTCGCCAGCGGCGACGAATCCGAGACGGCGATAGAGCGTTTGCGCCGGATTGAATTTTTCCACGTGGACGGTCACGGCTTTGCCGGCGGCGGCTGCCTCGTCGAGCAAATCGCGCATTAGCGCTGTTCCAATCCCTTTAACGCGATGCTCGGGCAATAACGCCATATCGACGATGCGATGCTCGGACGTCCAGCGCGCCAGATACAGCCGTCCGATCGCAGTTCCGGCCTGCTCGACGACGAAGAACTCCGAGCCGGCGTAATATTTCTGATAGTGCGCGTGCTGCGCGTCGAACTGCGACTGCAGGAACGCCGCCTTCTGCGCGTCGGACCAGTCGGTTACGGCGAGTTCCTCCATGCGCGTGGAGGCATAGAGGCGCGCGAGGAACGGCAGGTCGGCGTCGGCTATGGGGCGGAAACGCAGCCCCGCGGCACCAGACCGCAACCACTCAGCGACGCTCATCGTGCGGCATATGCCCGTAGAAGGGCCTTTGCTCGGCGCTGAGCGTGGCGGAGCAAAGCTGATATCCGCGCCGAAGCGTCAAGTTCGCGGCGGGAACACGCCTTGCAGCGCGATGCAGAAATTGAGCGTGAGAAACGGCTGCATGTTGTTGTGCGGCAGGCTGCCGCCGGCCGGCCCCAAGGCGCCAAAGTTCATGGGGACGACATTGGCATTCGTGATGGTCTGATAGAGTTTTCCGCCGACGGAGTTCGCGATCGTGATGTTTGCAGTCAGCGAACCCTGGGTACCGTCTTCGTTTGAGGCCATCAGGGTGTGGCTATGCGTCGGAATCTCGCTTTCGAGCAGCGTCACGGTTTGCGAGCCGCCGGTTTCGCCGAGATCATGCAGCGAGAGGCCCGGGCCCTGGCCAGGATGCATCGGGGCGTTGCCCTGCATGTTGGGCAGCGCGAAGGTCGACTTGCCGTCACCGCCGTAAGTGGTGCCGAGCAGCGAGAACAGCGCGGTGTTCTGCGAGAGCGGCAAGAGCTGGCCGTCGCAGAACGCCCAGCCCTTGGGCGCAAACTGGAAACCGAAGATGCGGATCTCGGCAACGAAGGGATCGGCCATGATGTCCTCTTTAGCCCTGTCGCGGGAAGATGCCGAACAGCGAAATGATGAAGTCGACGCAGAGATAGGGCTGGAAGTTGTTATGCGGCTGGCTGCCGCCAACCGCACTGACGGCGTTCGCCGCCATTTGCACGTTGGGGGTCTCCGGCGCGTAGGGCGTGATGATCGTGGAATTGGACAGGAAGCTGTTTGACGGGTTGGCGTCGGTGCCGTTCACAGCCGAACCCAGCAGTGGATGGGTATGAGCTGGAATCTGCGCCACGGTCAGCGTGACCTGCTCCGCACCGCCGGTCTCGGCAAGGATGAAGCCGTTGCCCTGGTGGATCGGGATACGGCCGCGCAGGTCGGGCAGCGCAAAGGTCGACTGCCCGTCGCCGCCGTAGGTGGTGCCGATCAGATTGAACAGGGTCTCGTTCTCGGAGATCGGCAGGAGCTGGCCTTCGCAGAACATCCAGCCGGCGGGCGCAAAATTGCCGCCGAACATACGAATTTCGCCAACATAAGGCTGTGCCATTGTTGCGCTTCCTTTAGTTCTGCGACGGGAAGATGCCCTGCAGGGCGATGCAGAAGTTCAGCACAAGAAACGGCTGCATGTTGAGATGCGCCTGGCTGCCGCCGACGGGCCCGATACTACCGCTATTCAGCGCGGTCGCGCTTTGCAGGGAGGGGAAGTAGGCTTTTCCCGGGTCCTGCGCGAAAAGCGTTCCACTGGTATTCTGTGGCCGCGGATTGATTGCATTTCCGACGGCGCTGGACCCGCTCAATACATGCGTATGGGTCGGCAATTCCGAGATCGTTACCGTATGCGCCTGTTCCCCGCCCTTCTGGCCCTGGGTAAATCCGGAGCCCCTGTGGATCGGCACCTGACCCCGCAGGTCGGGGAGCGCGAAGGTGGTCTGCCCGTTGCCTCCATACGTGGTGCCGAGCAGCGAGAACAGCGCCTGGTTCTGATTGATGGGCAGAAACTGCCCGTTGCACATCGCCCAACCCTGAGGGTTGTAGCCGAACGACATGATGCGGATTTCGCCAAGAAATGGTTCCGCCATACAGGGCCCCCCTCGGGTTTACGGTTCCACTCTATTTCCTCTCAGCCGAAACCGTCAATACAATCTTCGCGATAGCACCGGGAAAACGGAAAAATGTTCGGTCGCACGCCGTGCCGTCGCGCAGGCGCGGCCGCTTCGACGAAAGCCGCAGGCACCGCGCCCAGCGAATTGGATTCCGCCGCGTTATTTCAATCGGCTCCGCCCGCGCGCCATGTGAACCGGCGGTGGAACTTCAGACCCCAACATTTGGACCCCAACAAATTGCCGGTAGTGAAGTTTTGATTGTTCTCGCGGCGGGCCGCTGCTAAGCCTTGTCCCGTTTTGATGAGGGGACTTGTGTGCGGGGGCACACGCAACGTCGAACAACGAAGAAGAAATAAGGCGCCGACGGCCTGACTCGGCCTTGGCGTAACCGACCTTGTTATTCCCCGAGCCGTTTCACCGGTTCGTAGCTCAGGAGTGCACCATGACGTCGACCGCGAGACAGAACACCGGGTCGCTGACCGATGTCGTTCGCTCTGTCGTGTTTATCGATCCGGGCGTGTCCGAGAGCAGGTCGTTGCTCGAAGGCGTTCGCGCCAACCACCTGGCCGTGGTGCTCGACAGAAACACCGATGGGCTTGGCCAGATTGCCGATACGCTGGCGGCCCGCGGGCTGCGCGATCTTCCGGCGATCCATATCGTCTCGCACGGCACGCCGGGACAGATTCACATCGGCGCGACGCTGCTGAATGCGCGCGCGCTTGCCGGCCACGCGGGGTTGCTGGCCGAGATCGGCGCGGCACTCGCGCCCGGCGGCGGCATTCTTTTCTATGGCTGCGATGTCGCAAGCGGCGCCGCGGGCCGCGCGTTCGTCGAGGAGCTTTCCGTCTTTACCGGCGCGAACGTGGCTGCGGCGACGCACAAGGTCGGCGCGGCGGCGCGCGGGGGAAGCTGGGAGCTCGATGTTCGCACCGGGCCGATCGCGGCGGGCTTGGCGTTCAGCAAGGAGACGATTGCGGGTTACCAAGGCGTGCTTGTGAACACTGCACCGGTTCTGGATCCTGCGGCGACGCCAGTTCTCGCCGCCGAAACCGAGGATGCTGGGGCACCAGTCAACGGGACCGCGGTCGGCACTCTGGTGTCCAGCTTGGTGGACCTCAATCCGCCTGCTGGTGGCGGTCTGGACAATGTTACCGATGCCGACCCTGACCCTACCGGCATCGCGCTGATAGCGACCGCGGGGAGCGGAAGCTGGTTCTATTCGGTTGACAATGGTGCCAGCTGGCTAGCCGTGGGTTTGGTTGCGGACAACTCGGCGCGACTGCTGGCGGCCGATGGCGCCACGCGGGTCTACTACCAGCCGAATGCGAACTTCAATGGCACGGTGAGCCCCGCCATCACTTTCCGCGCGTGGGATCAGAGCACCGGCACTAACGGCCAAAGTGGCGTCGACACCTCGGGTGCCAATAACGGTGGCACGACGGCCTTTTCGACACTCACCGACACGGCCAACATCACAATTAATTCGGTGGATGACGCGCCGGCTGGGACCGACAACACGGTGACGGTGAACGAGGACAATCCGTACACGTTCACGACGACGGACTTTGGCTTCACCGATCCGAACGATGTCGGGAGCGCGGCGGGAGCCAACACATTTACGGCGGTGACGATCACGACGCTTCCGACCGGAGCGTCTGGAACGCTGAAGCTCAACAACGTCGCGGTGACGGCGGGCCAGTCCGTCAGCGTTGCCGATATTACTGCCGGCCTGCTGGTGTTCACGCCGACCGCACAGGCGAACGGTACGCCGGAAGCGAGCTTTACGTTCCAGGTTCAGGACAACGGCACCGGGGCCAACATCGACACGTCGGCCAATACGATGTCGATCAACGTCACGGCGGTGAACGACGAGCCGACTCTGACTGCCACCGGGGCCACCGTGACGTTCAACGAGGGCGCGGCGGCGGTCGACCTGTTCAGCAGCGTGACGGCTTCGACCGTCGAGACGGGCCAGTCTCTCACGTCGCTGACCTTGACGGTGACCAACGTCACCAACGGTGCGAACGAGGTCCTGTCCTTCGACGGTTCGGACGTTGCGCTGACCAACCTGAATTCTGTCCTCACGACGGGCCACGGTCTGACCGTGAACGTCACGGTGGCGGCGAACACCGCGACGGTGACGTTCTCCGGAGCGTCGCTGAGCGAGTCCGATCTGCAGACACTGGTCGACGGGCTGACCTATCGCAACACCAGCGAGGACCCGACCGATGCGAACCGCGTGGTCACCATCACGCAACTGGTGGACAGCGGCTCGAATGTCGCTCCCAACGACAACACCTCGAACCCCGGAATCTTCGCCACGGTCAACGTCGATCCGGTCAACGACAAGCCGACGCTGACCGCGACCTCCGCCAACACGACCTTCACGGAAGGCGGCGCGGCGGGCGCCAGCGTCCAGGCTGCCCCCGTCCTGGTCTTCTCGGCCGCGAACGCCAGCACCATCGAGTCCGGCCAAGGCATCACCAGCCTCACCTTCACGGTGAACGGCCTGCAGGATGGGGCGAACGAAAAGCTCGTCGTCGACGGCACGGCCATCACACTTGGCGGCAACTCGTCCGGCCCCACGTCCGGCAACGCGATGAACTATGCGGTTACGGTTGTCGGCGGCTTTGCGACAATCACGCTGACCAAGGCCTCGCCCGGCGTCAGCGCCGCCAATATCGATGCGCTGATCAACGGCATCACGTATCAGGACACCAACGTCAACGCTCCGACCGCGGGTGACCGCATCTTCACGCTGACCCAGATCAAGGACAGCGGCGGCACGGCCAATGGCGGCCTCGACACCACGACTCTGTCGATTTCCTCTGCGGTGCATGTCGTCGCCGTCAACGACGGCCCTGTGAATGCGGTGCCGGGTTCGACGGTCAACGCGACGGAAGACACGCCAGTTTCGATCACCGGCGTCTCGATCGCGGACGTTGATGCCACGCCGCAGAACGTGCAGGTCACCCTGCACGTCGACAACGGCATCCTTGACGTCAACACCGCCGTTGCGGGCGG
>JAXDOA010000013.1:0-9286 GCA_034669125.1 Hyphomicrobiales bacterium | reverse complement strand
TGAACTTGAACAGCACCACGAAAGCGAGCACCACCACCGCCATATCGCGCAGCATGAAGTCCGAGAGAGCAGCACGCGCCGTTTCGTAGACCCGCGCCAGCTTGCTGTCGGTGGCGTGACGCGAGTGTTCGGCAGCGACGGCCGCGGATTTCTCCGGCTCCGTGGCAAGGATCGAGGCGACAAGCCCGATGACGACCATCAGCGCCATCACGATGTAGCCGAAGGTCCACGCGTTGCTGCGCCCGAAGCCGAGACCCACCTCGAATCCCGTCACGATGTAGAGTGCGCCCGCAGTCGAAAGCAGGTTCGCGACGCGGTAGGCCGCCACATACGACGCCATGCCGGCGGCCTGCTCGTTGTCCGGCAGGCTCTCGACGCGGAACGCGTCGATCACGATATCCTGCGTGGCGGATGCGGTCGCGACCAGGATCGCCGCCAGAATGGCGAGCATCGGCCCCTTGCTCGGATCGCACAGGCTGAGGATGATAATCGCAGCCATCAGCATCAGTTGCGAGAAGACGAGCCATCCGCGCCGCCGCCCCAGCAGTTGCGAGAGGACCGGCACGTCGAGCGCATCAACCAGCGGCGCCCAGAGAAACTTGATCGTGTACGGCGTGCCGATGATGGCGAAGAGGCCGATGGTTCGCAGGTTCACGCCGCCTTCGGTCGCCCACACCTGCAACGTCGAGCCCGACAGCGCGAGCGGCAGTCCCGCCGAGAACCCGAGAAACATCACGATCAGCACGCGCGGGCGCAGATAGACGCTAAGCGTCTCGCCCCAGGTGCTTTTCGTGCTTTCCGGCACAGCCGTCATCGCGTCCCGCCACCCGCGATGATCCGCTCGTCCCCGCGACCCGCCTCCGCACAAGGCTACGGCGGGTTCAGTCCCAGTCCGCCGAAGCTTTAGCGAAGGCGGACCGCCGGGACCCAGAGCCAGAGACGAATCAATCGCAATTTCTAGAGTCCCGCTTACGCGGGAATGAGCGGAAGGGGAACGTGGCTCAGTGACTGACCGTCTGCGCCGGCGCCGCGGCGCGCAGCGTGTACATGGTCAGCGGCGGCGAGAACGTCCATTCGATGTCGCCGATCTCGGTCTTCTGCACGCCGTGCGCCGTCACCTGCACCTGGTAGACCGAATAGGTGGTCTGGTTGGCGGCGACGTTCTTTTCAAACCGCACGGTGCGCGCCCGCACGTCGGCCTTGGTGGCATAGATGCAGGCGGTGTGGCCGAGCCGCGCGTTGATGTCCGTCACGACGCGGACCGGATTGGCGCCGCGCTCGGCAAGCCCGGCGACCCGCTCGACGAGTTCGACCGACTCGCAGAACAGCCCTTTTTCGTAAGCCCCCGGACTGGCTGGCGCCCCGAACACCAGCGCGGCGGGGAGCAGATAAGCCCCGACCCCAAAATCCACGTCTCAGCCCCTTCGCTCCCGGCGAAGTCCCGAGTCGAAAAATAATAGGAACGGCAGGGTTAACGCAATGTTAACTGGGCAATCATTCAGCCGCTGTGGCTTTTCGGGCAAGCGGCACCGGGATGACGCGGGGCGCGGGCGTCTCGTCGCCGTCGAATTCGAGCGTATTGATCCGCCCGCCGCGTTTCGCGACTTTTTCGGCCGACGTCAGAATCTGCGCGATATCGTTGTTCGCCTGCCCGAAGTGCTTTTGCAGATTGAGCACCCGCTCGTTCAGGCGGCCGAGATCGTCCATCAGGTGGCCGACCTCGGTACGGATCTCGTGCGCGGCGTCGCGCATGCGGGCGTCTTTCTGAATCTGCTGCATCACCTGGATGGCAAGCATCAGCAGCGAGGGCGACACCAGCACAACCTGCACGCGGTACGCCTTCTGGATCAGGTCGTCGAAGCCGTCATACAGCTCGGCGTACACCGACTCCGACGGAACGAACATCAACGCCATGTCCTGCGTCTCGCCCGGCAGGAGGTATCGTTCGGCGATGTCGGTGACGTGCCGGGTGACGTCTTGGCGGATACGCCGCGCGGCGGCGTCCTTTTGCTCCTCGGAGCGGGCTTCGTGCAGGGCCGTAATGGCTTCGAGCGGAAACTTCGCGTCGATGATGAGAGGGCGATCGTCGTTCGGTAGGAACACCGCGCAGTCCGGCCGTTTTCCGTTCGAAAGCGTGTGCTGAAACTTGTAGGAGTCCTTGTGCAGTCCGTCCTGCACGATGGCTTCCATGCGGCCCTGGCCGAAGGCGCCGCGCGCCTGCTTGTTCGCCAGCACCTGACGCAGTGACGTCACCTGCGAGGCGAGATCGGTGATGTTCTTCTGCGCCCCATCGATGACGGCGAGCCGTTCGTTGAGCTTGGCCAGATTCTCCATCGTGCTCTGCGTCGAGCTTTGCATCGACTGGCCGATGCGATGCGTCACGGCATCGAGCCGCTCGGAGACTGCGCGCGCAAGCTCCGCCTGACGCCCGGAGAGCACCTCGCCCATGGTGTGCACGCGCCCCGCCGTGTCGGCCTGGATGCGCGCGATCTCCGCCATGCGCTCTTCCAGTTCTTCGGCGTGCACGTCGTGGCGCGCTGCCTCCACGCCGCGCGTGCGGGTGGCGCGCGCCACCATGATGGCGATCGCGCCCAACATCGCCAGCACCACGCAGGCGAAGGCCGCAAGCGCTTCGCCGACACTGATGGCGTTGCTGCCGATGGTCAGGAAAGTCTCGGTCATGGGAGCCGTTGTACGCGATTCGCGAGCAGCAGGAACGAAAAGAGAACACTAAAAATCGAAACAGCGCAATATTCGCTTTGGAAAACAATGTGTTCAGGCCCGGTTCACGCGCTGCGGCGCTTTCTGAGGCCACGGGGCAACAACCAAGGAGAACAAATGCGCAAATTCATCCTGATAGCACTGGCCGGAGCGGCAATCGCGCTGGTCGCGCCTCAGTTCGCCTCGGCGACGCCGCTGTCGTTCGGCGCAGGCCTCGCGACCGTCGCTGACGGTATCGCTACCACCGAGGTGGTGCATCACCGCCGCTGGCATCGGCGCCATCATCGGCATCATCGCTACAGCAGCCGCCGCTGGCGCTAACGGCGCCCTCGCGTGATTTCGGCCGGCGTCGCGAGACGCCGGCCGTTTGCGTTCCGGTATCGCGGTTGACCCGGCTTAGGGCGCGCCTTAAATCGCCGCGCATGGCGTTGCGCGAGATCATCGTTCTTCCCGACAAGCGATTGCGGCAGGTCTCCGATCCGGTGAAAGCCGTCGACGCGGAGCTGCGCGCGCTCGTCGATGACATGTTCGAGACGATGTACAAGGCGCCGGGCGTGGGCTTGGCGGCCATCCAGGTCGGCGTGCCGAAACGCGTCGTCACAGTCGACACCGCCAAGAAGGACGAGCCGGAAAACCCGCAGGTGTTCATCAATCCCGAGATCGTCTGGAGTTCGGACGACAAGAGCACCTACGAGGAGGGCTGCCTGTCGATCCCCGAATACTACGAAGAGGTCGAGCGGCCGACGCAGGTGAAGGTCCGCTTCATGGACCTCGACGGCAAGACCCAGGAGGTCGAGGCGAACGGACTGCTCGCGACCGTGCTGCAGCACGAGATCGACCACACCAACGGCATCCTGTTCATCGATCACATCTCCAAGCTCAAGCGCGACCGCGTGATCAAGAAATTCACCAAGGCGGCGAAGCGGGAGGCGGAGTAGACGGGCGAGGAGCGGTGTGATATCAATGATATCAAGAGGTGTACGATGCCTGATTTACTTGTCCGCGACATCGAAGATGACCTCAAACAGCTGATCGAGGACAGCGCTCGCGCGCATCGCCGAAGCCTGTCGGAAGAGGTGAAGTCGCTCGTCAGGGTCGGACTCGATGCGGCGGTCCGCGCGTCATCCGCAGGTTCGGTCGGTGAGGCCAAGGCTCCTGTTGATATGGGAACTTATCTCTACTCGCTGCTGCCCGAAGAGTATCGGGGCGACGATCTCGTTTTTGAAATCAAGGGGAATATTTCTCCACCTCCCGATTTCGAATGATACTTCTCGATACGAATATCGTTTCCGAGCCGTGGAAGCCGCGTCCCGATCACTCCGTGATTGCCTGGCTCAAGGCTCAACCGTTCAGTTCGCTTTATATCTGTGCGCCGGTTCTTGCCGAGCTGCGTTTCGGCGCGGAACGCCTTGATGGCGGATTGCGTCGTGACTTCCTCCGGGCCTCCATCGACCATCTGGAGAATGTAGGCTATCGCGGACGCATCCTTGCTCTTGATGGCCCGGCTGCTGCGGAGTTCGGCCGCTTGGCTGCAAAACGCGAACGGGCGGGCCGGCCAATAGGACTCGTGGACGCGATGATTGCTGCTATTGCTCTCGCAAACCGCGCGACAGTTGCGACAAGAGCCGAATCGGACTTTGCCGACATCGGGCTCGAACTCGTGAATCCGTTCACGTTCAGCCCATAGCAATGCCCCTCCGCCTCATCTTCATGGGCACGCCCGACTTCGCGGTGCCGACCCTGGTCGAGCTCGTCGGGCGCGGGCATGAGGTCGCGGCGGTCTACACCCGCGCGCCCAAGCCGGCCGGGCGGGGAATGGAGCTGCAGCCGACGCCGGTCGAGCGCGAGGCGCGGCGCTTCGGCTTGTGCGTTTTGACGCCGAAGACGCTGCGCAGTGAAGACGCTGTAGCGGCGTTCCGCGCGCACAAGGCCGATGCCGCGGTGGTCGTCGCCTACGGCCTCATCCTGCCGAAACCGATCCTCGATGCGGTACCTCTCGGCTGCTTCAATCTGCATGCTTCGCTGCTGCCGCGCTGGCGCGGCGCCGCGCCGATCAATCGCGCCATCATGGCGGGCGATGCCGAGAGCGGCGTGTGCGTGATGAAGATGGAGGAGGGGCTCGATACCGGGCCGGTCGCGCTGAGAGAAGCCATCCCGATTGCGCCCGACATGACGGCGGGCGAACTGCACGACGCGCTTGCGTCGCTCGGCGCGCGCATGATGCCGGTGGCGCTCGGCGCACTTGAGCGCGGCACGTTGCAGCTTACGCCGCAAGAAAGCGAGGGCGTCACCTACGCGGCCAAGATCGATAAGAGCGAGACCCGTATCGACTGGAGCAAGCCGTGGAAGGCCGTGCACGACCACTGCCGCGGGCTGTCGCCGTTTCCGGGCGCGTGGTTCGAGCTGCCGGACGCGGGACGCATCAAGGTGCTGCGCACGACGAAGGGCGAAGGCTCCGGCGCGCCTGGCGCGGTGCTGGACGATCGGTTGACGATTGCGTGCCGCGAGGGCGCGGTGCGGATCGTTGAAGTCCAGCGCGCCGGCAGGCAGCCGATGACGGCTCAGGACTTCTTGCGCGGGACGAGGATCGTGCCGGGCACGCTGTTGCGCTAAGGCTTGGCCATGCCGCGCTACAAACTGACCATCGAATATGACGGCACGCCGTTCGCCGGCTGGCAGTGGCAGGACGACGCGCCGAGCGTACAGCGGGCGCTGACGGACGCGATCGCCGCGTTCTGCGGTCATCCCGTGAAGGTCGCGGGCGCGGGCCGCACCGATGCGGGCGTGCACGCGCTCGGGCAGGTCGCGCATGTCGATCTTGAAAAGGACTGGCGTGTCGACAAGGTCCGCGATGCCGTCAACGCTCACCTGCGTCCGCGCCCGATCGCGGTGCTCTCGGCCGAAAAAGTGGCGGACGGCTTCGACGCGCGCTTTTCGGCGAAGAAGCGGCACTATCTTTATCGCATCGTCAACCGGCGCGCCGATCTTGCGCTGGAACGCACGCGTGCATGGCGCGTTCCGCGCAGGCTCGATGTGGACGCGATGCACGCGGCCGCCCAGCGCCTCGTCGGCAAGCACGACTTCACCACGTTCCGCTCGACCGAATGCCAGGCGAAGTCGCCGGTGAAGACACTCGACCAACTTGCCGTGACGCGCGACGGCGACGAGGTCCGGATCAAGACGTCTGCGCGCTCGTTCCTGCACAATCAGGTGCGCTCGATCGTCGGCTCGCTCGTGCTGGTCGGCGACGGTAAATGGAGCGGCGACGATTTGTCCGCCGCGCTCGCGGCGCGCAATCGCGCGGCCTGCGGGCCGGTCGCGCCGCCCGAGGGGCTTTATCTGGTTAAGGTCGATTACTGAAATACCGCTCAAGAATATGCCGGTAGATCGCCGTCAATGCCACAAGATCGGCGGTCGCCACGTGCTCGTCGGTCTTGTGCATCTGCTGGCTTAGGAGGCCGAACTCGATCACCGGGCAGTAATCCTTGATGAAGCGCGCGTCCGACGTGCCGCCGGTGGTCGACAGCTTCGGCGTCAGGCCGGTCACATCCTTGATCGCCTCGCCGATCATCTCAACGAACGGCCCCGGCGTTGTCAGGAACACGTCCGAGTTGGACGGCTCCCAGTCGATGCGCCAGCGGATGCGCTTCTCCGCCGCCGTGGCGACGCGGCGTTCCACTTCGGCCCGCAACTCCTCGCGCGAACGGGTATCGTTGAAGCGGATATTGAAGCGCGCGCGCGCTTCGGCCGGGATCAAATTGACGGTCTTGTTGCCGACGTCGATCGAGGTGAATTCGAGATTCGACGCTCCGAAATGCTCCGTGCCGCCGTCGAGCGGCTCTGCGTTGACCGCGCCCATCAGCGTGGCGATCCCGCGCACCGGATTGTCCGCCAATTCCGGATAGGCGACGTGGCCCTGCGTGCCGGCCACGACCAGCGTGCCGTTCTGCGAGCCGCGCCGGCCGATCTTGATCATGTCCCCGAGCGTTTGCGGATTGGTCGGCTCGCCCAGGATGGCGTGATCGAATTTTTCCCCGCGTTCCGCCGCCCATTGCAACAGCTTCACGGTGCCATTGACGGCGATGCCTTCCGCGTCGCCGGTGATCAGGAACGAGATCGAGCCCTTCGGCTTGCCGCCGGTCGCCGCCACATAGTCGAGCGCCGCCGCCATCTTGGCTGCGATCGCACCCTTCATATCGACCGCGCCGCGCCCGTAGAGCACGCCGTCGGCGATCTCGGCGGCGAATGGCGGATGGGTCCATTTGGCCTCATCGCCCGGCGGCACCACGTCGGTATGCCCGGCGAGCATGAGGTGCGGCGCCGCGTTGCCGATGCGCGCGTAGAGATTCTCGATCGGATCGGTGCCGGGCTCCTCGAAGGTGACGCGATGCACCGTGAAGCCGGCCCCCTTCAGCACGCGCTCGATCATCGCCAGCGCGCCGCCCTCCGCCGGCGTCACCGACGGGCAGCGGATGAGGTCGCGGGCGAGCGCGATCGGATCAGCCTGCGTCATCCGATGCCCCGTCGTCGCGATCGATTGATTTGAAGTGGCTGATCAGCGCGAACAGCCCGACGGTGCAGAGCACGACGACCGGCCAGATGTTCCAGAACAATATCAATCCAAGGATTGGCACAGCGATAAAAGCGAACAGGAAGACGACCGCGAGCCACGGCGGCTTGCCGGCATCGCGCAGGCGCTTCACGATCGCGGTGATAAAGAGCCAGAGGAAAATCCCCAGCAGCGGCAACACCAAGAGCAGCGGACCGTCCGTGCCACGCGGGTCGGACGCCATCGCCATGAAAAGCAAAATGCACGGGAGGAGCAGCAGGCTAATGACCACCGACACCCAGTATTGTCCGGGCGTGATGCGGCCTCTGGGGCTGAACAGCGTCGCGAGGAACGACGGCTTCGTGGTGTCGGCCTCGCTCATCGCAACGGCCTCGCGTCAGTCCCGCAACAATTCATTGATGCTCGTCTTCGAGCGCGTCTGCGCGTCCACGCGCTTCACGATCACGGCGCAGTAAAGGCTCGGACCGGGCTGGCCGTTCTTCATCGGCTTGCCGGGCATGCTGCCTGGCACGACCACCGAATAGGCCGGCACTTCGCCCATGAAAGTCTCGCCGGTCTCGCGGTCGACGATCTTGGTCGAGGCGCTGATGAATACGCCCATCGACAGCACGGACCCTTCGCGCACGATCACGCCTTCGACCACTTCCGAACGCGCGCCGATGAAACAGTTGTCCTCGATGATCACCGGGTTCGCCTGCAGCGGCTCGAGCACGCCGCCGATGCCGACGCCGCCCGAAAGATGCACGTGCTTGCCGATCTGCGCGCAGGAGCCGACGGTCGCCCAGGTGTCTACCATGGTGCCTTCGCCCACATAGGCGCCGAGGTTGACGAAGCTCGGCATCAGCACGACGTTCGGCGCGATATAGGCGGAGCGGCGCACGATCGAGCCCGGCACCGCGCGGAAGCCGGCGGCGCGAAAGCGGTTCTCGCCCCAGCCCTCGAACTTGGACGGCACCTTGTCCCACCAGCTCGCGCCGCCGGGGCCGCCCGCGATCGGGCCCATGTCGTTGAGGCGGAACGAGAGCAGCACCGCCTTCTTGAGCCACTGGTTGACCTGCCAATTGCCGTTCTGCTTCTCGGCGACCCGCTGGTCGCCGCGGTCGAGCATGTCGAGCGCCTCATCCACCGCCTCGCGCACGGCGCCGGTGGTGGACGGGCTCATCTCGTTGCGCCTCTCGAAGGCGTCGTCGATGGTTTTGGCAAGGTCTGACATGAAGATATCCCGGGACAGGAGGCTTCGGGTTTGTCGAGGCCTGCTGGCTCTATGTCAAGGCCGCGCAATGTTCTCCAGAAAGCCGACCAGATCGTCGGTCACGTGATCCACGTGCGCGGCATCGCGGCCCTGCATTTCCCAATCCTCGCGCAGCACCTCGCGCGAGCCCTCCGGCACCACCAGCACGGTGGTCATGCCGAGCGAATGCGGGACAGTGAGATTGCGGGAGAGATCCTCGAACATCGCGGCGCGCGCCGGATCGACGCCGTGCAGCTTGAGGAATTTGTCGTAGGTTTGCGGTAGCGGCTTCGGCTCGAGGTCCGCCGCAATGATGTCGAACACGTCCTCGAACTTCTCGTGGATCTCGAGCCGCCGCATCACGGCATCGGCGTGCGCGCGCGTGCCGTTGGTGAGGATGAGCTTGCGGCCTGGCAGTTGCTCGATCGCGGCGCCGAGCGCGGGGTTGGGCTCGAGCGGCGAATGGTCGATGTGGTGCACGAAGGCGAGATACTCGTCCGGGTTCATCCCGTGCTCGGTCATCATGCCGCGCATCGAGGTGCCGTAGCGCTTGTAATAATCCTTCTGCACGCGGAACGCTTCGTCGTGGCTGACTTTCAGGAAGTCCGCGATGTAGGCACGGATGCGCTCGTCCACCTGCTGCCACAGGTTCAGGTGATGCGGGTAGAGCGTGTTGTCGAGATCGAACACCCACGTATCGACATGGGTGAAATGTCGCGGCATCTGAGCCATTATTTTTCCTTGAAGCGGATGGTTGCGCCGCC
>JAXDOA010000012.1:0-4397 GCA_034669125.1 Hyphomicrobiales bacterium | reverse complement strand
GACATCATGGCGCTGGCGATCCGCGTCAACGACTTCCTCTCCGGGGTGTTCCTCGGCGTCGGCATCCGGCTCGTGGACTTCAAGATGGAGACGGGCCGGCTGTGGGAAAACGACATGATGCGAATCGTCGTCGCGGACGAGATCTCGCCCGATTCGTGCCGGCTGTGGGATATCAAGACCAACGACAAACTCGACAAGGACCGGTTCCGGCGCGATCTCGGCGGGCTCTTGGAGGCCTACACCGAGGTCGCAAAACGCCTTGGAATCATGGCGGAAGGCGAACGTCCTCAGGGCACCGGACCGGTGCTGGTGAAGGGCTGAGCCAGGCCGTTGAGACCGCGCACGGACCATGTTACGCGGGGGCCAATCGGCCCCCGCCGCGCTTTGATGGGATGAAGGCATTGCGATGAAAGCCCGCGTCACCGTCACCCTGAAAACCGGCGTGCTCGATCCGCAGGGCAAGGCGATCGAGGGCGCGCTCAAATCGCTCGGCGTTGCCGGCGTCGCCAGCGTACGCCAAGGCAAGGTGTTCGAGATCGAGCTGGAAGAGGGCGATGCCGCCAAGGCCGAAACCACGCTGCGGGAAGCAGCCGAGAAGCTCCTTGCCAACACGGTGATCGAGAACTTCCGCGTCGAGGTGACGGCATCGACGCCAGCGGAGCCGGCGGCGTCATGAAGTCAGCCGTCATCGTCTTTCCTGGATCGAATCGCGAGCGCGACATGGCGCACGCGCTCAAGCTCGTCTCGGGCCGCGACCCCGCGATGGTGTGGCACGCCGAGACCGAGCTTCCACCGGGGACCGACCTGGTCGTGCTGCCTGGCGGCTTCTCCTACGGCGACTATCTGCGCTGCGGCGCGATTGCGGCGCGCGCGCCGATCATGGGTCCGGTGCGCGATCACGCACGCAAGGGCGGGCTTGTCATGGGGGTCTGCAATGGCTTTCAAATCCTGTGCGAGGCTGAACTGCTGCCCGGGATTCTGCTGCGCAATGCGAAAATGAAATTCCTCTGCCGCGACGTGCACCTGAAGATCGAGCGGTCCGATACGCCGTTCACGCGCGGTTACAATGCCGGTCAGGTGATCCGCGTGCCGGTCGCCCATGGCGAAGGCAACTACTTCGCCAGCGAAGGCACCGTCGGGCGGCTCGAAGCCGAGGGGCGGATCCTGTTCCGCTACACGGATGCTGAAGGCAAACGCGATCCGAAGTCGAACGTGAACGGCGCGCTCAACTCGATCGCCGGCGTGCTGAACGAGAAGCTCAACGTGCTCGGCCTGATGCCGCACCCGGAAAACCACGTCGAAAACGCGGTCGGCTGCACTGACGGGCGCGGCCTGTTTGCCGGGCTGGTGGCGCACTTCGCGCAGGCGGCATGAACACCGAGGCGAGCCCTAGTTCTGTGATCCCCAACGAACCGACAATTACTCCCGAGCTGGTCGCCGAGCACGGCCTCAAGCCCGAGGAATACGAGCGCATTTTGCAGTTGATCGGCCGCGAGCCGACGATCACCGAGCTCGGCATCTTCTCGGCGATGTGGAACGAGCATTGCTCGTACAAGTCATCGAAAATCCATCTCAGGACGCTGCCGACCACCGGCCTGCACGTCATCCAGGGGCCGGGCGAGAATGCCGGCGTGATCGCGATCGGCGACGGGCTGGCGGTCGTGTTCAAGATGGAGAGCCATAATCACCCGAGCTATATCGAGCCGTATCAGGGCGCGGCGACTGGCGTCGGCGGCATTTTGCGCGACGTGTTCACCATGGGGGCGCGGCCGATCGCGTGCCTGAATGCGCTCTCCTTCGGCGATCCGAAGCATCCCAAAACGCGGCATCTGGTGTCGGGCGTGGTCGCGGGCGTCGGCGGCTACGGCAACTCCTTCGGCGTGCCGACCGTCGGCGGCTCGGTGCGATTTCATTCGCGCTACGACGGCAACAATCTCGTGAATGCGATGGCGGTCGGCCTCGCCGAGACCGACAAGATCTTCTATGCGGCGGCCTCCGGCGTCGGCATGCCGATCGTCTATCTCGGCTCCAAGACCGGGCGCGACGGCATCCACGGCGCCAGCATGGCGTCCGCGGAATTCGGCGAGGATTCCGAGTCGAAACGTCCGACCGTACAGGTGGGCGATCCATTCTCGGAAAAGCTGCTGCTCGAAGCGTGCCTGGAAATCATGGCGCAGGATTGCGTGATCGCGATCCAGGACATGGGCGCGGCGGGGCTCACCTGTTCGGCGGTCGAGATGGGCGCGAAAGGCGATCTTGGCGTCGTGCTCGATCTCGACAAGGTGCCGACGCGCGAAACGGGCATGACCGCCTACGAGATGATGCTCTCGGAAAGCCAGGAGCGCATGCTCATGGTGCTCAGACCCGAGAAGGAGGCAGAGGCTGAGGCGATCTTCCGCAAGTGGGGACTCGATTTCGCGATCGTCGGCACAACGACGCCGGACAAGCGCTTTGTCGTGCGCCACGCGGGCGTCGAGATGGCGAACCTGCCGATCAAGGAGCTGGGCGACGAGGCGCCGGTCTATGACCGCCCGCACACCGCCGCACCCAAGCTGCCGGTGATCGACCCCGCGACCATCGAGCCGCCGATGCCACATGCGGACGCGCTGGAAAAGCTGATGTCGTCGCCCGACCTTGCGTCGAAGCGCTGGGTCTGGGAGCAGTACGACCACCTGATCCTCGGCAACACGATCCAGCGGCCGGGTGGCGACGCGGCCGTGGTGCGCGTGAAGGAAGGTCCGAAGGGCCTCGCGCTGACCACCGACGTGACGCCGCGCTATTGCGAGGCGGACCCGTTCGAGGGCGGCAAGCAGGCGGTCGCGGAGACGTGGCGTAATCTCTCAGCCGTTGGCGCCAAGCCCATGGCGCTGACGGATAATTTGAACTTTGGAAATCCCGAGCGGCCGGAGATCATGGGCCAGCTTGTCGGCTGCATCCAAGGGATCGCGGCTGCCTGCAAGACGCTGGAATTCCCGGTCGTGTCCGGCAACGTCTCGCTCTACAATGAGACCAACGGCCGCGCGATCCTGCCGACGCCGACCATTGGGGGCGTTGGCCTGCTCGATGATTTTTCCAAATCCGCCAGCATCGGCTTCAAGACCGCCGACGAGATGATCGTCCTGCTCGGCGAGACCAAGGGCTGGATCGGGCAATCGCTCTACCTGCGCGAGGTCTGCGGGCGCGAGGAGGGGGCACCGCCACCCGTCGACCTGATGGCGGAGCGCCGCGCGGGCGATTTCGTCCGCGGCCTGATCGACGAGCAGTTCGTCACGGCGGTGCATGACATTTCGGATGGCGGGCTGGTGGTTGCGGTCGCCGAGATGGCGCTCGCCGGCAATATCGGTGCGCGGCTTTACGGCGCGCCGGCGTTCCTGACCGAGCACGGCTTCTGGTTCGGCGAGGATCAGGCGCGCTATGTTGTGACGATGAAGCCCGACAAGTTCGATGACCTCGCGGCGCGCGCGAAGGCGGCCGGGGTTCCGACCCGGCGCATCGGGGTGACGCACGGCATTGCCTTGACCCTTCCCGGGGAGCGGGCGCTTCTGTTAGACGCATTGCGTGACCGCCATGAGGGGTGGTTGCCGGCCTATATGGCAGGTGGCGCAACGAGTTGATCTGGTCAGGGGACAGGTCAAAAGGAAATCGCAGATGGCGATGGACGCGAGCGAAATCGAACGGCTGATCCGGGCCGGAATCCCCGACGCCGAAGTGACCATCCGGGATCTCGCGGGCGATGGCGATCACTATGCGGCGACCGTGATCGCGGCCTCGTTCCGCGGCAAATCCCGCGTGCAGCAGCATCAGCTGGTCTACAACGCCCTGAAGGGCGAAATGGGCGGCAAGCTGCACGCGCTGGCGCTGCAGACCGGGGTGCCGGACGCCGCCTAAAGCGGGCCCGGGGTCTGGGCTGGGCAACGGGCTTACGCTACATATATCCGGGGAAGCGCCCTGAATCGGCCCGCAAGGCCGGGAACCGGCGCGGGCACATAGAGGACCCTGACCATGGCGATCGAGCAGTTCATCGACAACGAAGTGAAGAACAACGACGTGGTGCTGTTCATGAAGGGCACGCCGCAGTTCCCGCAGTGCGGCTTTTCGGGCCAGGTCGTACAGATCCTCGATTATCTCGGCGTGCCGTACAAAGGCATGAACGTGCTGGAGAACGAAGACCTGCGTAACGGCATCAAGAGCTACTCGAACTGGCCGACCATTCCCCAGCTTTACGTGAAGGGCGAGTTCGTCGGCGGCTGCGACATCATCCGCGAGATGTTCCAGGCGGGCGAGCTGCAGGGCCTGCTCAAGGAGAAGGGCCTGCCGGTCAAGGAAGGCGCGTCGGCCTGAGGGCTCTTTCTCAGTGGAGTTTCTGGCGTTCGGTCGCCAGTATTCCGGCGGCGATC
>JAXDOA010000011.1:0-12873 GCA_034669125.1 Hyphomicrobiales bacterium | reverse complement strand
TTGGGCCTAACCGGAAGCTCGACGCCGTCGAGCACGAAGGTCTGCTGGCCGATGGCGGGCGCCGTGCACGGTGTCGCGGGCGCCAGGATCGCGTCGACCTTGTCGAACAGCTTGAGCACCTCACCTTGATACCAGCGGCGGAATTTCTGCGCACGGTTGACCAGCGGCGCCGGGATCATGGCGCCGGCGATCAGCCGGTCGCGCGTCGCCGGATCGAAATCGCTGGCGCGCCGCCGCAGACGCTCCAGATGCAGGCTCGCACCCTCGCTCGCCGTGATGACGTAGGCCGCCGCGCGGGCGCGCGCCGCTTCGGGGATTTCGATCTCGGTATCGGCGTGCAGCGCCGCCGCGACGCGGTCCAGGGCGGCACAGGCCTCGGGGAATGCACCCTTGCGGAAATAGCCGCCCGCAACCGCGATGCGCAACCCATCGATGCCGCGTGTCAGCGCCGTCATGACCGGCTCGACAGGCCTGTCGGCGCACACCGGGTCTTCGGCATCCGGCCCCTGCATCGCGTCGTAGGCGAGCGCGAGGTCGCGCGTCGTGCGCGCAAGCGGCCCGAGATGATCGAGGCTCGCGACGAACGGAAACGAGCGTGCGCGCGTGAGCCGCCCATAGGTCGGCTTCAGGCCGAACAAGCCGCAGAACGACGAGGGCACCCGGATCGAGCCGTTGGTGTCCGAGCCGAGCGAGAGCGGCACCAGCCCGCCCGCGACCGCGCCGCCCGAGCCGCTCGACGAGCCGCCGGTCATGCGGGTCACGTCGTGCGGATTGTGCGCATTGCCGTCGTGCACGTTCTCGCCGGTGAAGTCGTAGGCGTACTCGCCCATGTTGAGCGCGCCGACCAGCACGGCCCCGGCCGCCTCGAGCCGTTCGATCAGCGGCTGATCGTGCGTGGAGGCGCCAAGCTCGCGATTGATCTTCGAGCCGGCCCGCGTCGGCAGGCCTTTCACGTCGAACAGGTTTTTCACGGCGAACGGCACGCCCGCGAGCGGGCCTTTCGTCTTGCCCGCATCGACCTCCGCGGCGCGTGTACGCGCACGCTCGGCCAGCACATCGGTGAAAGAATTGAGCACCGGGTCGCGCGCCGTGATGCGCGCGAGCGCGTCCTCGACGACCGCCGTGGCCGAGACGCGTCCGCTTCTCACGTTCTCCGCGATTTCCGCGGCGCTCGCCCAGCCGGTGTCCATGTCAGGCTCGAAAGACCGGCGCGGGCTCGGCATCGTCCGGCAGCTCCTTGTCGCCCACCGCTGCGGCGAGCTTGAACGTGACCTCCAGATTGGCGCGCACCGTTGGCTTCCATTCCGGCTGAATGGAAATGCCCAGCGCCTGCGCGGCGGCGTCGATATAGGCGTCGAGATGATCGGGTTCAGCCATCAGAGCCTCCGCACCGCTTCTGTATGCAATTGTAGAGCAAGAACCGTGCTAAAGCATGATCCCGAAAAGTGGAAAGCGGACAGCTCAACTCCTCATCCTGAGGAGCGAGCGCAGCGAGCGTCTCGAAGGATGGCGCAAGCGGCCATGCTTCGAGACGCGCCCCATAAGCGCGGTTACGCGCGTCTTCGACGCACTATGGGGCGCTCCTCAGCATGAGGGCCTGTGCTAAGGCCGCACCGCCGGAGTCTCGACCGTCATGCCGCGCGCGCGCCACATCAGGAACAGCTCCAGGTCGACATACTCGTCCGCCCCGTAGGCGTAAGGCTCGGCCCGCATGCCGATCAGGCAGTTGCGCAGCCGGCGCTGCAGCGAACCGAGGCTCTGCCATTCGAGGCGATAGAGCGGATAGCCGTTCGGATGGCCCTGCACCAGCGGCACGCCGGCGAGCTTCTGTCCCCAGTTGTCGTCGTGGCAGTTCTGGCAGGAAAGGTTGAGCTGGCCCTGGCGGCGCGTATAGTTCTGCCGGCCGGCCTCGATGAACGGCTTCGTCTTGTCGTCCTCGGCGACCGCAATCGGCATGCCGCGCGACTGTTTCCCGAGGTAGGCGGTGAGCGCCAGCAGGTCGCGGCTCTCATGGGCGAGCGGCGGCGCCTTCTGCCGTTCGGTACGGCAGAGATTGACGCGCTGTTCGATATCGATCGGGCGGCCCTTGGCGGGAGAGAATGCCGGATAGCGCGCCGAGACGCCGCGCATCGATGCCGCGGCATCGCCGTGGCAATCCGCGCAGGCTTTGCTCTCGCTTCCGGCCTTGCGCGTCCACAGCGCCTCGCCGTCGAGCACCGCGAGCGTCGCGGGGTTCGCGGTGTCGTCGTCCTGCATCGCCTTGGTGGCCGGGCTCATCTGGTCGTAGCCGGAGCGGCGCTCGGCGGGAGGGATTTCGGCGCGGGCGAAATCAATGTGCAAGAAGGCGACGAGCGCGACGGCGGCAACCCGCACTCCGTCGTGCCCGGTCAGAGTCACCCTACCCCACCACAATCTTCGCCTCTTCGGTCACCTCGAAGCCATTGTCGCCGATCCAATGGAACGCAAGCGTGCCGCTTGTCGTCGCGACCGTGTGGAACGTCACGAACGGATTGGCGGCGATTGCCGGATAGAGCGTGATGGCGAAAATCTCCTCGCCGTTATACCGGCACGAGAACGACGTGATGATGTCGCGCGGGATGATCTCGCCGGTGTTGGAGTGGCGATAGCCCGTTTCCATCACGTGCGAGATCAGCGTCTTGATCTCGATCACGTCGCCGCGCTTGGCGGTCTTCGGCACGTTGATGAGGGCGCGCGCAGCCATCAGATCAGATCCTCCAGGCAGGCCGCCAGCGTGACGATCACCTCCTGGGTGTCCGACCAGTAGCTGCCGTCGGACATCTCGGCGATCGCGGTCAGCTTCTGCGTGCCCGCAAGGCGGATGCGCGTGGTGACGACCGCCTTTCCGCAGCGCGGCCCGAGCTGTGCGCTGATCACGTTTGCCTGCGGGTTCTTCTCGTTGAACACGTGAATGGCCTTGACGTAGTCGGTCTTGGTCATGGCTGAGTTGACCGTGACGGTCATCGGCACGGTGTTGCCGTTCTCCACCAGCGGCGGCAGGTCGAGCGTCACTTTGCCCTTGCGGATTTCGGCTTCGCCGACCACGCGGCGGATCGCGGTTTCCATCTGGCCGGGCGTGTTGGCGGCGGCAGGCAACGCGCCCGTCGCGGCAGTCGCCCCGCCGAAGATCAGTGCCTCGCGCCGCGTAATCCTCAGCATCGTCTTTTCTCGTTGGCGCATGATCTTATCCGAAAACCGGTTCCCATCCCGCATCAAGTGCGGGATAGGCTTTTTCGGGATCATGCGCTAGTCCTTCAACGTCATCAGATACGCCACCACGTCCTCGATCTGCTCCGCGGTCAGAATCGGCTTGCCGCGAAACCCGGGCGCCACCCTGTGAAGACCATCGGTCCGATAATACGGCGGCATGATGGTCTGCGGATTGACCCGCGCGGCATCCACGATCCGCAATCGCAACTGTCCTTCATTCCAACGCGCACCGGCCCCTTTCAGGTCCGGCGCCATGGTGCCCTGGAACCGTTCCTGCGGATACGGGCCCGAATGGCACAACAGACACAACCCAACCTGCCGGTTGGTGACGATCTTCTCGCCGCGCTCGGCATCGCCCGGGGCTCCGGTCAGCGATGCCGGAACGGCATCGCCGGTCACCGTGTAGGGCCGCAACTCCTGCGCCAGCGCCGCCGATGCGCCGAGCGCCAGGGCGGCCGTTATCGCCCAAAGCTTCAGCCGAACACCTCAGCCGTGATCGTCTTGAACCAGCCGTCGGCGAACTGCGCTTCCAGCGCGCGCGTCTCCTGCGGCGCCTCGATTGGGCTCACGCCGCCCGCGCCCTGGATGTCGGCGAGCACACCGTCGGCCGGCTTGTAGACGCCCGCGACCGTGATGCCGTAGTCCGGCGCCACCAGGCTGTAGCAGGTGTTGATCAGCCGCGGCTCCGCGGGCGTTCCGCCGCCGAGCAGCTTCGCGATGGCGTCAGCGCAGACCTTGGCCTGCGCATTGGCCGAGAATGCCGATTTCGGCATCGCGCCCATGATGGCGGCGTCGCCGATCACATGGATGTTCGGCACCAGCTTCGACTCGAAGCTCACCGGATCGACCGGGCACCAGCCGGAGCGGTCGGCGACGCCCGCGGTCTGCGCGATTGCCGCGGCGCGCTGCGGCGGAATGACGTTCGCCACGTCGGCCTTGTAATCGTTGAAGTCGGTCTTGAGCGTCTTCGTCGCCGCATCGACCGCATTCACCTTGCCGCCCTTCGACAGCGACACCCATTCGAGGTGATCGGGATAAAGCGCCGCCCAGGCGTTCTGGAACAGCCGCTGCTTGGAGAACGCGTCCTTGGCGTCGAGGAGGATCAGCTTGGATTTCGGTTTCCTGGTCTTGAGATAATAGGCGATCAGGCTCGCGCGCTCGTAGGGGCCGGGCGGGCAGCGGAACGGGTTGGCGGGCGCCGAGATCACCACGGTGCCGCCGTCCTCCATCGACTCGAGTTGGCTGCGCAGCAGCAGCGTCTGCTCGCCCGCTTTCCAGGCATGCGGCATGATGTCGGCGGCGCGCTCGTCGTAACCCGGCAGGCCGTCCCAGCGCAGGTCGATGCCGGGCGCCATCACGAGGCGGTCATAGGGAAGGCTCGTGCCGCCGCTCAAGGTCACGCTTTTGGCCTGCGCGTCGACGCCGGTCGCGGCCTGGATTGCGAGCGTGACGCCGGCCTCAGCGACCTTCTCGTAATTGAATTGCTGCGCGCGCAACGGACGCAGGCCCGCGATCACGCCGTTGGAGAACGGGCACGCGGTGAACGTCGGGTTCGTCTCGACCAGCGTCACGGCGATCGCCGGGTTGGCTTTTTTCACGAAGCGTGCCGCCGATGCGCCCGCGAAGCCGCCGCCGATCACGACGACTTTCGGTCCCGCGCCTTGCGCGAGGGCGGGCCGCGGAAACAGCGCAAGCGCGCCCGCGCCCTTGAGGAAAGTCCGGCGGCTCTTTCGCGTCATCATCGAGCGCCTCTTACTTTTGAGTCTCGTACCAGGCCGCGATCGCACGGATCTCGTCGTCGGAGAATCCCTTGGCGATGCGATCCATGATCGTGCCGGGCCGCTGGCCGGCCTTGAACGCAATCATTTCGCTCGCGATATCGGCCGCCGGCCTGCCATTGAGCGGCGGCACCGGCGTCTCGACACGCGGGTTCGCCGCGTGACAGCCCCTACACGACGCAGCGCCTGCAGGCGCGTCGGCAGCCAACGCGGCGCCGGGCGATGCCAGCACGATTGCCACAGCGGCGGTCAGACGCATCATGGGCATGTGCAAATCCTCGGAATGGAACGACGGCGGCCCGTGAGGGCCGCCGCCATCCTTCTTTGCTTACGCCACCGGGATGTCGTGGTTCTTCAGCGGGAACGAGCGGATGCGCTTGCCCGTCGCCTTGAAGTACGCATTCATCACCGCCGGTGCCGCGACGCAGATGGTCGGCTCGCCGATGCCGCCCCACGGGCCGTTGCCGCCGCTCTGGATGATGATCGACTCGACCTTCGGCATCTGCGCGATCCGCATGGAATCGTAGGTGTCGAAGTTGGTCTCCACGATGCGCCCGTCCTTCACGGTGCACTCCTGATAGTAGAGCGCGGAGAGCCCGTAGACGAACGAGCCGGCGACCTGGCGTTCGATCTGCGCCGGGTTGACGGCGTAGGTCGGATCGCTCGCCGCCACGATGCGATGCACCTTCAGCTTGCCGCCTTCGACCGACACCTCCGCGGCTCCCGCCACGTAGGCGTTGAACGCCTTCATGTGCGCCAACCCACGGAAGATTCCGGCCGGCGCTGGTTTGCCCCAGCCGATCTTCTCCGCGACCGCATTGAGCGCGGCGAGATTGCGCGGATGGTTGCCGAGCAGCTTGCGGCGGAATTCGAGCTCGTCCTGGCCCGCCGCTTGCGCCAGCTCATCCATGAAGCATTCCATGAAGATAGCGTTCTGGTTGATGTTCACGCCACGCCAGAAGCCCGGCGTGACATGCGGGTTGCGCATCGCGTGGTCGATCAGCAGGTTCGGGATCGTGTAGCTGAACGAATGCTCTCCCGTCTGGAACAGGCCCTGGAACGTGAGCGGGTCGCGACCCTTCTCCTGCTCCACCACCTGCGGCCGCACGCTTGCAAGGATCGACTGTCCCGACAGGCGGATGTGCAGGCCGGTCAGGTTGTTGTCCTTGTCGAGCGCGCCGGTCAGCTTCGCCATCATGATCGGGTGATAGCGGCCCTGCGCCATGTCTTCTTCGCGCGACCAGAGCAGCTTGATATGCGTGCCCGGCATCTCCTTGGCGATGCGGACAGCCTGATGCACATAGTCCTGGAACGCGCCGCGCCGGCCGAAGCCGCCGCCGAGGTCGATCTGGTACACTTCGCACTTGTCGGCCGGGAGGCCCGAAGCCGCCAGCACCGCCGCGAATGACGCCTCGGCATCCTGCGTCGGGACCCACACCTCGCACTTGTCGGCCGTGTAACGCGCGGTGGCGTTCATCGGCTCCATCGGGGCGTGGTTCTGGTACGGGTAGGAGTAGACCGCCTCGACCTTCTTCGCCGCGCTCGCGATTGCCGCCTTGGCGTCGCCGTTCTGGTTGCCGACAAATCCCTGCTCGGCGCTGAGGCCTTCCTTCAGCATCTCGGCGATCGAGGCGCTGGAGACTTTGGCATTCGGGCCTTCGTCCCAGACGATCGGCAGCGCGTCGAGCGCGACCTTCGCCTGCCACCAGGTATCGGCCACGACCGCCACCGCGGTATCGCCGACCTGCAGGACCTTCTTCACGCCCTTCATGCCGGCGACCTTGGCGCCGTCGAAGCTCTTCACCTTGCCGCCGAAGACCGGGCATTCCTTGATCGTCGCATTGAGCATGCCGGGGAACTTGAGGTCGGCGCCGTAGACCTGCTTGCCCATCACCTTGTCGACGGTGTTGAAGCGCTGGAGCGGCTTGCCGGCGATCTTCCAGTCCTTCGGGTCTTTCAGCGCGGGCTTTTCCGGCACCGGCAGTTTCGCGGCAGCGTCCGCCACCTTGCCGTACGTCGTGGTCCGGTTCGATGCCTTGTGCGTCAGCACGCCCTTGTCCGCCGTGATTTCGCCGGCGGGCACTTTCCATTCGTTCGCCGCGGCCTGGATCAGCATCATGCGCGCCGAGGCGCCGCCCTGACGGACGTATTCATGCGACTCGCGGATGCCGCGGCTGCCGCCGGTGGAGAACGAGCCCCAGGCGCGCTTGCGCTTGACGCTCTCGCCCGGTGTCGGATGCTCGATCGTGACTTTGGACCAATCCGCTTCGAGTTCTTCGGCGACGAGCTGGGCGAGGCCGGTGACGGTGCCCTGACCCATCTCGTGGCGGACCACGCGTACGACAACGCTGTCGTCGGGCTTGATCACGACCCACACGCCAAGCTCAGGCGCGGCGGTCTGTGCGCCGGCCTCATTCGGGCCGAACGGCAGATCGATGCCGAGTGCCAACCCGCCGCCGACGGCGGCAGCGGAGGTGAGGAAGGAGCGGCGGTTCATATTCGGAACGTAATTCATGGGTCCCTCCCTTACGCGTTCGCTGCGGCGTGAATGGCTTCACGCACTTGCTGGAAGGTACCGCACCGGCAAATGTTCGTGATCGTGTCGTCGATATCCTTGTCGGTCGGCTTCGGCTTCTCGGCGAGCAGCGCCGACACCGCCATGATCATTCCGCACTGGCAATAGCCGCATTGCGGCACGTCATTGTTCACCCAGGCCTGCTGCACTTTGGTCAGCACGCCGCCTTGGGCGAGGCCTTCGATGGTGGTGATTTTCTTGCCGGCCGCGTCGCTCACCGGCATCGAGCACGAGCGTACCGCCAGCCCGTCGACATGAACCGTACAGGCGCCGCATTGCGCGATGCCGCATCCGTATTTGGTGCCGGTGAGACCGGCCTGTTCGCGGATCACCCACAGCAGCGGGGTGGTCGGATCGACATCGATGTTATGCGCTTGTCCATTGATGGTCAGAGCAACCATGTTTTTCGCCTCCCTGCTCACCCATCGGTGAGCTTTTCGTCGCCAACTCGCGCGCGATCGCTTTTTGTTGGCGCGGTTTTTCAAGCGCGCGTCGGGGGGAAGACTAGCGGGTTCGACCAAGGGAGGACATCGCAATTCCGTGAACGGGAACAGATGTCACAGGCTGACGACGATTGAGGACTGTATTGGTCTACAACGTGCTATCCTCAAAAGCCAAACAGCGCAGCCGGATTGTCGACCAGAATCCGCCGTCGCGTCGGCTCGTCCGGAGCCCAGTCGCCCAGCAGATTGAACAACTGCACCGAGCCGACTGCGTCGGCGAACGAGAGATGCGGATAGTCGCTGCCCCAGATCAGCCGATCGGGTGCGGCCTCGATCAGCGCACGCGCCATCGGCGCGGCATCCGCGAAGTGCGGCGCGGACGCCATCCGGTAGGCGCCGGTGAGCTTCACCCATGCGCGTCCGTCGCCATGCCGCAGCATATCGATGAGCTTGCGAAAGCCAGGCTGATCCGGTCCCGCCTCGGCGCGGAACATGCCCATGTGGGCGAGGCTGAACGCGCAGCGCATGCGCGCGAAGATCGGCATCAACGCCTCGGTGAGCCAGCCCGGCGCCAGGAAATCCAGATGCCAGCCGAGTTCGGCGCAGCGTGCGTCGAGGCGTTCGATCCGCGGCCGCATCGTTTCCGAGAAACCGGGCGCGGCCGGCTTCACCGGCGAGACGTTGATCCGCACGCCGCGCACACCAAGCTTGTCCATCTCCGCGAGCAGCGCATCCGGCGCATTTTCGTCCACATCCACGATGCCGCGGCAGCGCGCAATCCCCACCTCGCGCATGGCATCGAGCATGCACGTATTGTCGCGCCCATACGCGCTCGGTTGCACGAACACGAAGCGCTCGAATCCCATGATGCCGGCGAGCGCCAAATAGTCGGAGAGGGGCGCGAGCGGCGGCGCGTAGCGCAGGGTCTCGTTCATCCCGCCGACCGGATAGCGCTCGGCCGGACCGAATACATGGAAATGCGCATCGCATGAATCAGGCGGCGCGCGGAAACGAGATGCGTGCTCTTGTCCGTGGCTCATTGGATCGTGATATTCGCCCGCGTGACGATGTCGCGCCACACGCCGATCTCGCGCGCGAGATGCTGCGTGATCTCCTGCGGCGTCGAGGTGACCGCAATGGCGGCCTGCTTGCCGAACGCGTCACGCAATCGCGGCTGCGCGCAGGCGCGTACGACTTCGCGATTCAGGCGCTCGATGATCTGCGGCGCCGTCGCGGCGGGCGCGGCGAGTGCGAACCAGTAAGGCACGTCGAAGCGAGGCAATCCGGCCTCGGCGAATGTCGGAACATCCGGCAGCAGCGCATTGCGCTGTGCGCCCGTGATGCCGAGGCCAAGTAGCGCGCCGGCCTGAACCTGTGACAGCCCCGATGCAAGGCTCCCGATCGCCATGTCGACGCGGCCGCCGACCATCTCGCCGATCGCCGCCGCGATGCCGCGGAACGGCACGTGCAGCGCGCGCACGCCCGCGATATCGAGGAACAGCTCCATCGCGAGGTGTGCCGACGAGCCGGGCCCGCCGGAACCAAAGGTCAACTCGCCCGGCTTCTGCTTGCCGAGTGCGATCAGTTCGCCAAGCGTCCGCGCGCCGAGGCCCGGCCGCGCCATCAGGAGTGCCGGCGAATCCGCGATGCGGCTGATCAGCGCGAGATCGCGCACCGGGTCGTAGGGCAATTTCGGATAGATGGCGGGCGATATCGAGAGCGAGATGTCGGACAGAAGCAGCGTGTATCCGTCCGCTTCCGCGCGTGCGACCGCCTGCGTGCCGGCGGTGCTGCCGGCGCCGCCGCGGTTCTCGACGACCACCGGCTGGCCGAGCTGATCCGTCAGTTCGGCGGCGAGAAGACGCGCGGCGATATCCGTGAACGAGCCCGCCGCAAACGGCACGATGATGCGGATCGCACGATCCGGCCAGTTCTGTCCGAAACCCGTTGCAGCCGCGAAGGGGCTGAAAGCGGCACCGAGAAGCAGCGTGCGCCGGTTCATGCTTTTCTCCGCCCTCAAGGGTCGCGCAGATTGCGCGGCGCGATCGGCCGATCAAGGACGGAGATTGGGACGAATGCAAGCGTACGCCGCAACCTGTGCGGCGGCCACCGGCGCGGAGCGGGTTCTAGTTCAGGCCCTTCTTGCGCCGCGCGGCTTCATCCACCAACGCAATGTTGTTCGCGATCGTCGGATTTTCCGGGTCCTTGGCCTGCGCCTCGGCGAACTTCTGCCGCGCTTTGCGCAAATCGCCGCGCAGCATGTACGAGTAGCCGATATTGTTGATGACCTCCGGGCGCGGCCCGAAGATGGATAGCGCTTGCGCGTAGGCACGGTCGGCGAGATCGTAGCGCTTGAGCCGGTCGTAGGAGGCCGCAAGCCCGAGCCAGGCCTCGCCGTCGCGCGGCAGCTTCTCGGCGGCGCGGCGGAAATGCTGCTCGGCAAGGCCGTAATTCTTTTCGCGATAGTGGCGCTTGCCCAGCGTCAGATCGTCGCCCGGATCGCCGCCGAGCAGCGCGTCCTTCACGGCAAAATCGGGCTCCGCGGTCGCAGGCGTGCTGCCGGTGACGTCGGAAGCGGCCGGTGGCGGAGGCGGGGTGTCTTCGGCCCCGCCCGGCAGCAGCGAGGCAAGCTTGAAGTCGGGCGATGTCCCGCAGCCGGTCAGCGCGGTCAGGCACGCGAGCGCGACGAGCGCGCGGACGGCGATACGCATACAACTCACCACTCCGGCGCAGGGCCGGCGTTACGCAACAGACACAATGGGAGTCCGGAACGCGGCTTCCCCCGCCGGAGGATAGGCCGACAAGGGTTAAGGGATTGTTGGCGGTTTGGGGGGCGGGCGGATCAGGCTGCGATCGGACTGAATGTAATTCGCCCCGCTCTGCCGGCCTTCTTGTGCGGCCTGACGACGATTTCCACATCGCGGTCGAAGGCGGTCAGGAACGCCATCAAACGATCAATCGAGTATTCGCGGAAATTGCCTTTGAACATGCGGGATACTTCGGGCTGGCTGATGCCGATCAGCTTGCCGGCTTGGGCTTGTGTGAGCTTGCGCTGGTTGGTGAGCCGATAGATTTCGGCGACGATCTGGGCTTTCAGGAAATGAGTGTCGGCGTCGGGCAAGCCGAGATCGGCGAAGATGTTTCCGCTCCCCACGTCGACTTTGACCTTCCGCGTCATGACTTGTTCTCCGTGAACCGTAGCGCGTGATGCTGTTCGGCATCACGCAATCGTCGCTTGATCAGTTCGATGTCCGTCTGCGGCGTCTTGATGCCGCGCTTCGACTTCTTCTTGAAGGCGTGCAGCACATACACGGCTTCGCGGAACCGTATCGTGTAGACCGCTCGATAGGTGTCGCCGTCGAAATTCTCCACGAGCTCAATGGTTCCGCTGCCCAAACCCTTCAGCGGCTTGGCCGAGGGCGGGTGTTGTCCCGTTTGCGCCAAAAACAATTCGAATCCGAGATTGTATTGGACGCGTTCGGGAAATGCCGCGTAATCGCGCTTACTGGATCCGATCCACAGCAGCGGGCGGAGCGGTCGCGTGAGTTTCGCCATCAGTTTTGGATTATGAGTATAAACTCATACGAAGTCAACGCGCAGACTCAATACGCCCCGACCTTCAGCCGCACGTAGACCGGCAGCAGGATCACGATGATCACCACCGGAAACACGCACAGCGTCAGCGGCACCGAGAGCTTGGCCGGCAGGCTGTAGGCCTTTTCCTCGGCGCGCGACATGCGCTTGTGGCGCATGTCCTCGGAATAGACGCGCAACGCTTCGGTCAGCGAAGAACCGAGCTTCTCGGACTGCTGCAGCAGCGTCGCGAACGAGCGCGCCTCTTCGAGCCCGAGCCGGTCGGCCAGTTGATCGAGCGTTTCGCTTAAAGTTCGTCCGGCGCGCATTTCCAGCGTCGCCATGTGGATGTTGGCGGAGAGCGAGCGGTACGAGTCCGCCAGCTCGCGCCCGACGCGGTCGAGCGCGGCCTCCATGCTCAGACCGGCATCGGCGCACACCACCAGCAGATCCATGAAATCGGGAAATCCCGCGCGATGCTCCACCTGGCGCACCGAGATGATGCGGCTGAGATAGATGTTGGGCGCGAAATAGCCGAGGATTCCCCCGCCCAGGAGCATCGGCCAGAACGCGCCGCTGTCGGCGCGCATCACATAGGGCGCTGCGAGGAACGCCACGACGGCGAGCGCGATCGCGGCGACCGCGCGCGCGAGGAAGAACAGCGCAGGCGCGCGCGCATCGAGATAGCCGGCCTGGATCAGCCGGCGGCGCAGCTCCTTCACGTCGCCGGCGTTTTCGCCGGAATAGTGCCTGCTCGTATATTCGAGCAGCCGCTGCGTCGCGACCTTGCTGGCGTGACGCAGCGAGCGCGAATCGTCGCCTCCCCGGTTCGCGCCGGTGCCGATTTCGGCGGCGCGGCGTTTCACCGCGAGGCGCACGTTGATCACCGCCATGACGCCGAACGCGAGGGCTGCCGCCGACAGGAACACGAATGCGCTCACCATCATGGTGGAGCCGTCGCCCCCGGAAATCTGACCCATCAGCTCGAGCACGGCGTCCATGTCAGATCCGGAAGTTGCACATCTTGTACATGACGATGTTGCCGAGGATCATCCAGACGCCGGCGATGCTCAGCCCCATCTTGGTGAGGTACTGGTTCATGATGCTGGCATAGAAGTCGGGCGCCACCACTTGCAGCAGAAAGAAGATCACGATCGGCAAGCCAGACAGGAACAGCGCCGAGAATTTTCCCTCCGCCGCCAGCGCGCGGATCTTGCGCCGCATCTTGAAGCGTTCGCGGATGACGGACGAAAGGTTCGACAGAATTTCGCTCAAA
>JAXDOA010000010.1:0-6210 GCA_034669125.1 Hyphomicrobiales bacterium | reverse complement strand
ACAGTTGGTTGGCACCCTGCTGATTCATGATAGGGCCGGCCTGCATATCGAAGGCGAGGGCGCCGCTGCTTACGGCCAAGGCCAAACCTGCGACTGCAACCGATAGGATGCGTGTGTTTGCAAGCATTTCTTCCTCCTGAGCTACCTGAAATTGTAATTCACCCCGTCATTCTATTACGAGGTAATTTTCCGTAGTAGTAGCTTGTGTTCCAAAATGCAACCTTTATAATCAAAAGAATGCAACTATTATGGACGCGCCGCGCGTTGCCCGCATGGAGCGCGGGGCCATGCGGGCACACTCTTGCGGTTGGCGCAGGCGTTCCCGGATTGCGCTTTAGCCGGGCTGCGGTGCCTCGCTCGTCAGGGCGACGTCTCCGTCGCCTTTAAGCCCAGCTTCCGGATCACCGCACCCCAGCGCTCGGTCTCGGTGCGGATGAACGCATCGAGTTCCTCCGGCGTCGTGGCCATCAACTCGATCGCGGCGAGGCGGTCGCCCATGTTGGGCAGCGCCATGATGCGCTTCATCTCGGCATTCAGCTTGGCGATGATCGGCTTCGGAGTCCCGGCGGGCGCGAGCAGGCCGTACCATTCGTTCGCCACCAGATCCATGCCCTGTTCCTTGAACGTCGGAATCTCGGGCACCGACGGGTAGCGCTGCTCCGACGAGATGCCGAGCGCGCGCAACTGTCCTGCCTTGTACTGCGGCAGCGCCTGCGCGACGGTCGCAAACTGCAGCGGCAGATGCCCGGCGAGCAGGTCGTTGAGCGCGGGCGTTCCGCCGCGATAGACGATGTGCAGCATCTCGATGTCGGCGTTGATCTTCATCACTTCGCCGACGAGATGCGTCATGGTGCCGACGCCGCCCGAGCCGAAATTGAGCTTGTGCGTTTTCGCCTTGCCGATCTCGATCAGCGACTTGAGATCGGTCGCCGGGAACGAGGGATGCGCGTAGAGCACGACCGGTGTGCGGGCGAGCAGCGCGATCGGTTCAAAATCCTTGAACGCGTCGTAGGGCACTCTGGCCTGCAATGCCGTGTTGGTGGCGTGCGTGCTCACAACGATGACCAGCGTGTAACCGTCCGGCGGCGCGGTCGCGACCGACTGCGTGCCGATCATGTTCGCAGCGCCGGGGCGGTTCTCGATCACGACCGTCTGGCCCCAGTTCTCCTGCATGCGCTGCGCAAGCAGCCGCCCAAGCGTATCGACCGAGCCGCCCGGCGCGAACGGCACGACGATGCGGATCGGCTTCTCGGGATATTTGTCGGCCGATTGCGCGTGCGCCGCGAATGGCACGAGACAGAACGCAAGCGCCGCCGCGAGGAATGCTTTCACGGATCAGCTCCCGTTGAGATCATGCACTTCGGGAAAGAACAGGTCCTTCCACGACTTCGGCGCTTCCTTCAGCGAGCCGACGCTCGCCATGAAGGCCGCGAACTTCATGGAATTCTCCGGCGCCATGGTCCAGCGCACCTGCGGGCCGGATACCACCGCCGTTACCTTGTCGAGCGGCAGCTTGGAGTTCACGTCCTTGATCCAGTAGGCGGCGGCCTTGGCGCGATCCTTGTCGACGATCTCGGTCGCTTCTTTCAGCGCCGCGATCAGCGCCTTGTAGAGCACCGGATTCTTGTCGCGGAAGCGCGCCGAGGTCCACGCCACCGTGAAGGTGTGCGGGCCGTCCATGATGTCGAAGGAATTCAGGATCGTGCGGACGCCGGGCTTTTCCAGTTGCTGCTGCTGGAACGGTGGCACGCTGAACACATTGTTGACCTCGCCGGAGCCGGAGAGCAGCGCGATGGTGGCATCCGGCGGCGACATCGAGACCGTCAGCGCGTCGTATTTGCCGTAGTTGGCCTGACCATGCAGTTTCGCCGCCGCCATCTGCAGCGCGACCGCCTGCACCGAAACCTTCACGGCCGGCAGCGCGATGCGGTCGGAATCCTTCAGGTCGGCGATCGACTTGATATTGTCGCTGCGCGTGTTGAGCAGGAACGGCTGCGAGGTCAGCGCCGAGATGCCGCGCACCTCGTTCGCCGTGCCCTTGGTGCGGTTCCACAGTGTCAGCAGCCCTGGGACGCCGCCCGCCACGATGTCGACCGAGTCGGAGATTAGCGCGTCATTCATGGCGTTCGGGCCGTTGAAGGTCGACCAGCTGATCTTCACATCCTTCAGCCCGAGCGCGGCGCCGTGTTTCTCCAGAAGCTTCTCGTGCTCCATCACGTTGAACTGCAGGTAGCCCATGGAGAACTGGCGCGCGATGCGGATCTCCTGCGCGGAAGCCGCAGCCGCAGACGCTTGCACAAACCCGGCGGCCAACAGAATGGCGATAGATCGCTTCATGACGTCTCCTCAAGCCCAGGTGTTGTTTGTTGTCGAGGAAGGCTAGAGAGTCGCTTGCCACCGGGCAAGTGCGTCAGCGCCGCTCGAACTTCGGATATGGCCCATCGATCATCGCGTAGCGCGCGAGCACAAGTTCGCGCACCCGGGCACGCTGCACCTTGCCTTGCAGGCTGCGCGGAATTGATTCGATCGTGAGGCAGGCGCGCGGCTGCTTGTAACGCGCGAGTCCGCCCGTCGCGTCGGCAACCGCCTGCGTCACATCGGCGCCGCCCTCCGACACCGCGACGATCACCTCGCCCCAGTGCGCCGACGGAATGCCGACGACCACGACTCCCTCCGGGAGCACGCGCTCGATCTCTTCCGGATAAATCTTGTAGCCGCCGGTCTTCATCACGTCGTGCGCGCGGCCGGCGAGGAACAGCCGCCCGCGCGCGTCGCGAGTGCCGAGGTCGCCGGTGGCGTGGAATTCGCCCTCGGGCAGTTCGTGGAAGCCTTTCTCGTCCACATGGCCGATCATCATGTGCGGGCTGCGCAGATGGATTTCGCCGTGTTCGCCTGTTGCGCAGGCGCGGCCCGCCTCGTTGCGGATTTCCACTTCGACGCCGCGCGCCGGCGAGCCGAGGCAGACGGCATCGATGGTGACGAGATCGCGGTAGTAGTCGGCGGCGTCGCTCATTTCCAGTACGGTGATCGGGTTGAACATCTCCGATTTGCCGTAGGTGACGCGGATCACCGGCCCGAACAGCGCCGTGGCGGCGCGATAGAGCGCGGGCTGCAACGTCGCGGTGCCGCAAAAGATGCACTTGATGCCGTCGATGCGCTTGTGCCGTGTGCCCTGCACAAGCTTCGCCAGCACGGTCGGCGGCGCGAATAAGGCCGTGAGTTCGCCGCGCGCAAACAGCTCGTCCGCGTAGGCCACATCCACGCCGGCGATCAGTTCAACCGACGCGCCATGCTCGAACCACGTGGCGGCGAGCAGCGCCACGCCGTGCGAGTAAGCGTTCATCAGCAGCACGCGGTCGGCCGGTCCGGGCACGAACGGCAGGTGCGCGCGCAGCAGCTCATGAGCGATCCAGCGGCGATCGTGACGGTGGACGATCGCCTTCGGACGGCCGGTGGTGCCCGAGGTCATGATCGCCTTGCCCCAGGCGTGAGGATCGAACGGCGCCGCAACCTCGCGGGCAGGTCGCACCAAAATGTGCTCCAGCACCAATATGTCGAGCCCGAGCGGCGCAACGCGCGGCAACTCGCTGCGCTCGACGATGGCGCGCCGCACACCCAGGATTCGCATCGCGTAGGCGATGTCATCCGGCCCGAGATTGAGATCGACGACGAATTCGGCCGCGCCGCTCGCCATCACGCCGTAGCTTGCGGCCACCACGCCCGGTCCGTTGCACGCCACGATGGCCACGGGTTCGCCCGGTTGCGCACCCGCTTCCAGAACGGCCGCGCATACGGCTTCTGCCTGGGCGGTGAGTTCCGCATAGCTGAGCGTGCGCCCGCGTGAAGCCACCGCCACGCGCTCGCCGAATTGCGCAAAACCGCGCAACGCGGCCGCCCAGGGGTTCTCAGACTTCATGGCTGCCATTCTTTGACGCTCCGCGCCACATTCGTTAGCGTCTGCGCCTGCCCCAAGCAAACCGCAACGAGCCCGAGGAGAACGCCATGGCCGAATTCATCGAGGTCCGCGAGGTTGGCCTGCGCGACGGCATCCAGAACATCAAGACGGTGGTGCCGACTGACCTGAAGCTTGCCTGGATCAAGGCCGAGGTCGCGGCCGGCGTGCGCGACATCGAGGTGTGTTCGTTCGTGCCGCCGAAGCTGCTGCCGCAATTCGCCGACGCCGAGGAGGTCACGAAGCGTGCGCTCGGCATTC
Organism: Hyphomicrobiales bacterium; assembly: GCA_034669125.1. GTDB lineage: Bacteria > Pseudomonadota > Alphaproteobacteria > Rhizobiales > Xanthobacteraceae > PALSA-894. The sequence goes on along the minus strand of JAXDOA010000010.1, from coordinate 1,997 downwards.
CCGGGCTGACCGTGGCGGCGCTGATGCCGAACCTGAAGGGCGCCGAACGCGGCGCCGCGCTCGGCGTGCATCGGCTCGATTACGTGGTGTCGGTGAGCGAGAGCCACAATCTCAACAACGTGCGCCGCTCGACCGCGGACTCGCTTGCGGACTTGCAGCGCATCGCGGATTTCCTGAAAACCATTCCGGCTGAGAAGCGGCCGCGGCTGCTGTGCGGGCTTGCCACGTCGTTCGGATGCACGCTGGAGGGCAACGTGCCGCATGACCGCGTGGTGCAGTTCGCGGAAGCTGTCGCCGCCATCGGCGTCGACGAGATCGCCCTCGCCGACACGGTCGGCTTCGGCAATCCGAATGCGATCCGCACGTTGTTCAAGCGTGTTCGCGCCGCGATCGGGCCAAAGATCGTGCTGGCATCGCACTTCCACGACACGCGCGGGCTTGGCATCGCGAACGTCTCGGCCGCCATTGAAGTCGGGGTGCGCCACTTCGATGCCTCGCTGTGCGGGCTCGGCGGTTGCCCGTTCGCGCCGGGCGCAACCGGCAATATCGTGACCGAGGACGTGGTATTCCTCGCGGAATCGCTCGGCTTCAACACCGGCATCGATCTGGAGAAACTGATCAAGGCGCGCGAGATCGTCAGCCAAGCGCTGCCGAGCGAAGCGTTGTACGGGCAGATGGCGAAGGCAGGTCTGCCGAAAGGCTTTAGTTACGCCGACGCCCGCAAGGCGGCCTGAATGAACATCGAGAGCCCGATCAAAGGCGACGCGGTCTCGTTCGAGCTCGGCGAGGATTACCCCGAGCTGCGCGACCCGGTGCGCCGCATCTGCGCGAAATATCCCGGCGCCTATTGGCGCGACCTGGAAGATCGCTCCGCCTATCCGACCGAGCTGGTCACAGACCTTACGGCCGGGGGATATCTCGCGGCGCTGATCCCGCAGGAGTACGGCGGCGCGGGCCTTCCCATTCGCGCAGCTGCCGCGATCCTGGAAGAGATCAACCTCGCCGGCTGCACGGCAACGCAATGCCACGCGCAGATGTACATCATGGGCACGCTGCTGCGGCACGGCAATGCGGAGCAGAAGCAGCGCTATCTGCCGGGAATCGCGCGCGGCGAATTGCGGCTGCAAGCCTTCGGCGTCACCGAGCCGACCACCGGCTCCGACACCACGAAGCTGAAAACCCGCGCGGTGAAAAAGGGTAACGACCGCTATGTGGTGAGCGGCCAGAAGGTGTGGACCTCGCGCGCGCTGCACTCCGACCTGATGCTGCTGCTCGCGCGCACCACGCCGATCGAGGAGGTGAAAAAGCGCTCCGAGGGATTATCCGTGTTCCTCGTCGACATCCGCGAGTCGCGCGGCAAGGGCATGGATATCCGCCCGCTCAAGGCGATGGTGAATCACAACACCACGGAAGTGTTCTTCGACAATCTCGAAGTGCCGGCCGAGAACCTGATCGGCGAGGAAGGCAAGGGCCTCTCGTACATCATGGACGGCATGAACGCCGAGCGCATCCTGGTCGCATCGGAAGCGGTCGGCGACGGCCGCTGGTTCTTGAAGAAGGCGGTCGACTACGCGAACTCGCGCGTCGTGTTCGGCCGCTCGATCGGCAAGAACCAGGGCGTGCAGTTTCCGATCGCGCGCGCCTACGCGGAGCTTGAGGCCGCCGACCTGATGTGCCGCCGCGCGGCTGCGCTGTTCGACGCGAACGTGCCGTGCGGCGCCGACGCCAACATGGCGAAGCTGCTCGCCTCGGAGGCCTGCTGGAAGGCCGCCGAGGCCGCGATGCAGACACACGGCGGCTTCAGCTACGCCAAGGAATACGACATCGAGCGCAAGTGGCGCGAGGTGCGGCTCTATCAGATCGCGCCGATCTCGACGAACCTTGTGCTGGCCTATCTCGGGCAGCACGTTTTGGGCATGGAACGTTCCTACTAGAAGTTAACAGGGCTCGATTGCGCGTTAACGAATTCACTGTTCGTTCGCGCCACGCCCAAGCCG
>JAXDOA010000009.1:0-5733 GCA_034669125.1 Hyphomicrobiales bacterium | reverse complement strand
TATGCGCCGCTCTCGACTTATGGCTCGCCCGGACCGGCGATGGACTTCGCCATCTTCTCGCTGCACATCGCGGGCGCCTCCTCGATCCTGGGCGCGATCAACTTCATCACCACCATCTTCAACATGCGCGCGCCGGGCATGACCCTGCACAATATGCCGCTGTTCGTGTGGTCGATCCTGGTGACCGTGTTCCTGCTGCTGCTGTCGCTGCCGGTTCTGGCGGGCGCCATCACCATGCTGCTCACCGACCGGCATTTCGGCACCACCTTCTTCAACCCGGCCGGCGGCGGCGATCCGATCCTGTATCAGCATCTGTTCTGGTTCTTCGGACATCCTGAAGTGTACATCCTGATCCTTCCGGCCTTCGGCATGATCAGCCAGGTGGTCTCGACCTTTTCCAAAAAGCCGGTGTTCGGCTATCTCGGCATGGCCTATGCCATGGTCGCGATCGGCTTCATCGGCTTCGTGGTGTGGGCGCATCACATGTACACGGTGGGCCTGACCGTCGACACCAAGGCCTATTTCATCTTCGCTACCATGGTCATCGCGGTGCCCACGGGGGTGAAGATATTCTCCTGGATCGCTACCATGTGGGGCGGTTCGATCAGCTTCCGTACGCCGATGCTGTGGGCGATCGGGTTCATCTTCCTGTTCACGGTCGGCGGCGTGACCGGCGTGGTGCTGGCCAATGCCGGCGTCGACGTGGTCCTGCAGGACACCTATTACGTGGTGGCGCACTTCCACTACGTGCTGTCGCTGGGCGCGGTCTTCACCATCTTCGCGGGCTGGTACTACTGGTTCCCGAAGATCACCGGCTACATGTACAACGAGACCATCGGCAAGGTGCACTTCTGGGTGACGTTCATCGGCGTCAACCTGGTGTTCTTCCCGCAGCACTTTCTCGGCCTCTCCGGCATGCCGCGCCGTTACGTCGATTATCCCGACGCGTTTGCGGGTTGGAACTACATCTCCTCGGTCGGCTCCTACATTTCGGGCTTCGGCGCGTTGATCTTCCTCTACGGGATGTTCGATGCGTTCTATCTGCGCAAGGAGCGCGCCGCGAACAATCCGTGGGGACCGGGTGCGACCACGCTCGAGTGGACGCTGTCCTCGCCGCCGCCGTTCCACCAGTTCAACACGCTGCCGCACATCAAGTAACGCCGGCCGCGAGGACGAAGTCCAGAATGTCACTGGTTAGCGAAGGCGCAGATTTGACACGGCCGCTGGCGCCGGGCTTGGCGCGCGCGCAACCGAGCCTTGCGGGCGTGGAGGACTACATCGCGCTCTTGAAGCCGCGCGTGATGTCGCTCGTGGTGTTCACCGCACTGGTCGGGCTGCTCGTCGCGCCGGGGCACGTCCATCCGGTGATCGGCTTTACGGCGCTGCTCTGCATCGCGATCGGCGCCGGCGCGTCCGGTGCGCTCAACATGTGGTACGACGCCGACATCGACGCCGTGATGACGCGCACCTTGCGCCGCCCGATCCCGGCGGGGCGCGTCCAGCCCGCGGAAGCTCTTGCCTTTGGCGCGACGCTCGCGGTCGGTTCGGTGCTGGTGTTCGGCGTGCTGGTCAACTGGTTCGCAGCCGCGTTGCTCGCCTTCACGATCTTCTTCTACGTGTTCGTCTATACGATGTGGTTGAAGCGCTCGACGCCGCAGAACATCGTGATCGGCGGCGCTGCCGGTGCGTTCCCGCCCGTGGTCGGCTGGGCCGCGGTGACCGGCGACGTCAGCCTCGCGCCGGTGCTGATGTTCCTCATCATCTTCTTCTGGACGCCGCCGCATTTCTGGGCGCTGTCGCTGTTGAAGTGCGATGACTATGCCCGCGCGGGCATTCCGATGCTGCCGGTGGTCTCCGGCCTCGATGAAACGCGCAAGCAGATCCTGATCTATTCGCTCGTGCTCGCGCCCATCGGCGTGTCGCCGACGCTGTTCGGGTTCGCCGGGCTCGCTTATGGCGCCGTGGCGCTCGCCTGCGGCGCCGCGATGGTTGCGCTTGCGTGGCGCGTCTATCGCGAGCGGAGCGGACCTGCGGCTCCAACCGCTGCGAAGCGGCTGTTCGCCTTCTCCCTGCTTTACGTGTTCGTGCTGTTTGCCGCGCTGCTGGCCGACCATACGCTGGCGCGGTTCGGATATGGGCTATGAGCGAAAATCCCGAAGACGGGATTGTGCTCACCGAGGAGCAGAAGCGCCGGCGCCGCGCGCGCTCGATCGCGATCGCGCTCTCGCTCGGGGTTCTGGTGGTGCTGTTTTACGTGGTGACGCTGGTCAAGGGACCGGCGGTGCTGATCCGGCCGTTGTGACGCCATGACCGAGCCGACGAACCGCTCAGCCAGCCGCCGCCGCGACATCATCGTCGCGGCCTCCTGCGGCGTGTTCGTCGCCGGCATGGTCGGGCTGGCTTATGCGTCGGTGCCGTTCTACGACTGGTTCTGCCGCGTCACCGGTTTCGGCGGGCGTCCGCAAATCGCGACGGCCGCGCCACAGGGTCCTGTCGGCCGCGCGATCACGGTTCGCTTCGACGCCAATGTGACGGGCGGCCTGCCGTGGCGCTTCGAACCCGAACAGAACGCGATCCAGGCGCGGATCGGCGAGGTCGTCACCGTCAACTACGTGGCGACCAATCTGGCGGCGCGCGAGACGGTCGGGCTCGCCTCCTACAATGTCGCGCCGAGCACGACCGGGGCGTACTTCCAGAAAATCAACTGCTTCTGCTTCACCGAGCAGCGCCTCGCGCCCGGCGAAAAGCGCGAGATGGCGGTGGTGTTCTACGTCGATCCGGCGCTCGCCAAGGACGCCGAGCTCGACGATCTCAACACGATCACGCTGTCCTATTCGTTCTATGCGGTGCGCGAACAGCCAAAGCCGGTGGCCGATCGCGCAACAACTGCGGTAGCGAAGACGAACTGAATGCGGGCGTTCGCGCCCAAACGTTGGACGATGGAGAGAGCGACGATGGCCGACGCGCACGCCAAACACCACGATTACCATCTCGTGGATCCGAGCCCGTGGCCGATCGTCGGTTCGGTCGCGGCCCTCGTTCTCGCGGTCGGGCTGATCTCATGGATGCACAAGCTTTACGCGGCAGCGCCGGTGGTGTTTGCCGCGGGCGCGCTCGGCGTGCTCTATACCTTCGTCGGATGGTGGCGCGACGTCATCAACGAGGCCGAACACAAGGGCGATCACACGCGCGTGGTGCAGATCTCGCACCGCTACGGCATGATCCTGTTCATCGCCTCGGAAGTGATGTTCTTCGTCGCGTGGTTCTGGGCCTATTTCTCGACCGCACTGTTCCCGGCGGACATCCACCACTTCGCGCGCACCGAATTACTGGGTGGCGTATGGCCGCCGAAAGGGATCGAGACGTTCAACCCATGGCACCTGCCGCTGCTCAACACGCTGATCCTGCTCACCTCCGGCACCACGGTCACGTGGGCGCATCACGCACTGCTGCATGACGACCGCAAGGGCCTCAAGTGGGGCCTGATCTGCACGATCATCCTGGGTGTGCTGTTCACCTGCGTGCAGGCCTACGAATACGGCCACGCCGCCTTCAACTATAAGGGCCACATCTACGGCGCGACGTTCTTCATGGCGACCGGCTTCCACGGCGCGCATGTCATCATCGGGACCATCTTCCTGATCGTGTGCCTGCTCCGTGCCTACAAGGGCCACTTCACGCCGACGCACCATCTCGGCTTCGAGTTCGCCGCCTGGTACTGGCACTTCGTCGACGTGGTATGGCTGTTCCTGTTCGCCTGCATCTATGTGTGGGGATCGGCGCCGGGCACGGCGGCGGTCGGGCACTGACCGAACGGAATACTCGAAAAAGGGCGGCCCGCGCGGCCGCCCTTTTTCGTTCTATCGGCGTGGCCGCGGTGCTAGAGACGCGCCATGAACCAACCATCATTGGCGCAGTCCATCGCAACCGGCCTTGCCGGGCGCTGCCCGCGCTGCCGCAAGGGACACCTGTTTTCCGGGTTTCTCACCGTCCGGAAAGATTGCGAGGAATGCGGCCTCGACTATTCGTTCGCCGACGCGGGCGATGGGCCGGCGATCTTCGTCATTCTCATTTCGGGATTCATCGTGGTCGGCGCCGCGCTGATCGTCGAGGTGATCTACCAGCCGCCGTTCTGGCTGCACGCCGTATTGTGGGGGCCGCTGATCCTCGCCGTGACCTTGCTGCCGCTGCGCCTGCTCAAGGGTCTGCTGATCGTGCTGCAATATCATCATGCGGCAGCCGAAGGGCGGCTCGAGCCTGGATCGAAGCGGTGAGGGCGCCCGCCGCAGCGCCGCCGCGCCGGGGCGGCTTTTTTCTGTTTGCGTTGTTCGTTGTTGCGGCGCTCGCCGTAATGATCGCGCTCGGCACCTGGCAGCTTGAGCGCCGCGAATGGAAGGAAGCGCTGATCGCCGAACTCGATCGCAAGCTCTCCGCGCCGCCCGTCGTTCTGCAACCGCGCGAAGGCTGGCCGCAGCTCAATGCGGCGGCTGACGAATTCCGCCGCGTCGCGTTCCCGGCGGAGTTTATCCCCGGCCAAGAGGCGCTGGTTTATTCGAGCGGCTCGGCGCTGCGCCCTGACGCCGCAGGTCCGGGCTATTGGGTGTTCGCGCCGGCGCGCCTGCCGGACCGCAGTGTCGTGATGGTCAATCGCGGGTTCGTCCCCGAGGGCCGTCAGGATCCCAAAACGCGGGGCGAGGGCACTCCCTCCGGCACCATCCAGATCGTCGGGGCGATGCGCTGGCCGGAGCGGCGCGGCCTCTTCACGCCGAACGACGACCCCGCCAAAGGCCTCTGGTTCGCGCGCGATCCAGCGGGCATGGCCGCCGCGAAGAACTGGGGCGAGGTCGCGCCGTTCTACATCGATCAGGAGGCGCCGCCCGCGCCGGGCGGCCTGCCCAAGGTCGGCCCGCTCAAGCCCAGCCTGCCGAACAACCACCTCCAATACGCGGTGACCTGGTATGGGCTCGCCCTGGTGATCCTGATTTCGGCCGTGGTGTTCTGGCGCGCCCGGCGGCGTGGTGCCGCGACGTAAGTCATTGGCAATAAAGAATGATCGCCGGACGCGCCGGTTTCCTTGTGTATCCCGGGGCGCGCCACTAGTGTGGCGGTTCAGAAGTCCGCATCATTCTCGCAGCGAGTCCGCAATGCGGACTTATGAACCAAAGCCACACTAGATCAATAGGTTGCTAGTGTCCTTTCGATTCCGAAGTTCGCATGGAGCCTGCCGCACGTTGTGGCGAACTTCGGAATCGGGACACTAGTGTCAGCGCAACAAAATCAGGAACCTCGGTGCGCTACATTTCCACGAGAGGCGAAGCCCCCGCGCTCGGCTTCATCGATGTGACGCTGGCCGGGCTTGCCCGCGACGGCGGCCTCTATGTACCTGATTCATGGCCGGTTTTCTCAGCTGACCAGATTTCCGCGCTGGCCGGCCGGCCCTACGCCGAGGTCGCCTGCGAGATCGTGCGTCCGTTTGTCGGCGGCGCTATTCCCGACGCCGACCTCTCGCGCATGGCGCACGACGCTTACGGCTCGTTCCGCCACCCGGCGGTCGCGCCGCTGGCGCAGCTTTCGCCCGGCACGTTCGTGCTGGAGCTGTTTCACGGTCCGACGCTCGCCTTCAAGGACATCGGCGCCCGGGTGATGGCGCGGCTGATCTCCGCGCTCCACGATCGCAGCGCGCCGACCTCGGTCCTGGTGGCGACGTCCGGCGACACGGGAAGCGCCGTCGCG
>JAXDOA010000008.1:0-5790 GCA_034669125.1 Hyphomicrobiales bacterium | reverse complement strand
CGCCTGTCGTGCTCGGTCAGCTCCGCGTGCAGCCGCGCATGCTCGGCCTTGGCCTGCTTTTCGGTCAGGTCATCGACTGAGAGCTTGGACGCGTCGCGGGCCGCCATAACTCAACCCGCCGCCCTGATCAGCCGCTCGGCCGCCTTGCGCGCCTCGTCGGTGATCTCGGCGCCCGCCAGCATGCGGGCGATCTCCTCGCGCCGGCGGTCGGCCGCAAGCTCGCTCACGCTGGTCGCGACGCGTTTTCCCCGCGCGAGCGCGTCCTTGGTGATGAGATAGTGCCGGTCGGCGCGCGCCGCGACCTGCGGGGCGTGCGTCACCGCGAGCACCTGCACTTTTTCGCCCAGCCGCGCGAGCCGCACCCCGATGGCGTCCGCAACCGCACCGCCCGCGCCGGTGTCGATCTCGTCGAACACGAGCGTTGGCGCCGAGCCGCGGTCGGCCAGCACCACCTTCAGCGCAAGCAGGAAGCGCGCGAGTTCGCCACCGCTGGCGACTTTCATCAGCGGTCCCGGCCGCGTGCCCGGATTGGTCTGGACCCAGAATTCGATGCGGTCGATCCCGTCCGGACCGCCCTCGCCCGTCTCGATGTTGGTCGAAAAGCGCGCGCGCTCGAGCTTGAGCGGCTTCAACTCCGCCGTCACGGCCTTGTCGAGTTTCGCCGCGGCCTTCGTGCGCGCAGCCGACAGCGCAGCGGCCGCCTTCGTGTAGTTCGCCTCGGCCTCGCGCGCCGAAGCCTCCAGCCGCTTCAACTCCTCGGCCCCGGCATCCAGCGCCGCGAGATCGGCCGCATGCTTCGCCGTCAATGCCGCGAGGTTGTCCACCGCGACATTGTATTTGCGCCCCGCGGCGCGTAGCGCGAATAGCCGTTCCTCGATGCGGTCGAGCTCGCGCGGATCGTGGTTCGCCGCGCGCAGTGCCGCGTCGAGATGCGAGCGCGCCTCGTCGAGCGCGCTCAGCGCCGCATCGAGCGCCTTCGCGGGCGGATCGATCAAGGCCGGCGCCTGCGCGCGGCGCCGCTCCAGCCGGCGCAGCGCAGCCGAGAGCGCCGAGATCGGCGAGCGGTCGCCCGCGACTGCCTCGTGCGCGTCGCGCAAGTCTTCGGCCACCTTGTCGACCGCCATCATGGCGGCGCGCTTTTCGGCGAGCGCGGTTTCCTCGCCCGTCTCGGGCTTGAGCTTCGTCAGTTCCTCGACCGCGTGGCGCAACCAATCGGCCTCGCGCCGCGCCTGCTCGACGCGCGCGCGATGAGCCGCGACCGCTTCCTCGGCAGAGCGCCGTTCGCCCCAGAGCCGCGCGACCGCCGTGGCATCGTCCTCAAGGCCCGCATAGGCATCGAGCAGCCGCCGGTGCGTTGCGACATCGACCAGCGCGCGCTCGTCATGCTGACCGTGGATTTCCACCAGCGCGCTGCCCAGCGCCTTCAGAATCTGCACGCTCACCGGCTGATCGTTGACGAAGGCCCGCGTGCGCCCATCGCCAAGCTGCACGCGCCGCAGGATCAGCCCGTCTTCGGTTCCGATGCCGTTATCGGCGAGCAGCGCGAGCGCCGGGTGATCGCGCTCGACCTCGAAGGCGGCCGTAACCTGCCCCTGCTCGGCCCCGTTGCGCACAAGACCCGCGTCGCCGCGGCTGCCGAGCGCAAGCGCGAAAGCATCGAGCAGGATCGACTTGCCCGCGCCGGTTTCGCCGGTGAGTACCGACAGGCCGGCCGCGGTGTCGATGTCGAGCCGTTCGATCAGAACGATGTCGCGGATGGAAAGGCGGGAGAGCATGACCCTGCAATAGCAAAATTACCGCCGTCATGCCCGGCCTTGTGCCGGGCATCCACGTCTTTGCGAAAGCACGTCATCTAAGACGTGGATGGCCGGGCATCAGGGCGTCTACGCCCGTCTTCGACCGGCTATGCCCGGCCATGACGAAATCATAGGAACTCACGTACGGCGGCAATGCGCCGGAGCTACCCCAGCCCGACCTTCCGGAACGCGCGGCTGATCCAGGAGCCCTGGTCCTCGCGCGGCTCCAGCCCGCCCCCGCGCACCAGACCGTAGGCGTCCTTGTACCAGGGGCTGTCGGGGAAATTGTGCCCGAGCACGGCGGCGGCGGTCTGCGCCTCATTGACGATGCCGAGCGACATATAGGTCTCGGTCAGGCGCATCAGCGCTTCCTCGACATGGCGCGTCGTCTGATACCGCGTGATCACCACCTTGAAGCGGTTGATCGCCGCCACATAGTCGCGCTTCTTCTGATAGTAGCGCGCGGTGTTCATTTCCTTGCCGGCGAGTTGATCGCGCGCGACCTCGAGCTTGCGCTTCGCGCCCGCCGCATATTCGGTGTTGGGATATTTGCGCACCACCTCGTCGAGCGCGGTCATCGCCCGCTCGGTGCGCGACTGGTCGCGGGTGATATCGGGGATCTGGTCGAAATAGGATGAGCCGATCAGGAACTGCGCGTAAGCCGCGTCCGGACTGCCGGGATGCAGGGTCACGTAGCGCTTCGCCGCGTTGACCGAGTCGTCGTACGACGTGCCCTCGTAATGCGCGTAGGCCGACATGATCAGCGCCTTGCGCGCCCATTCCGAATAGGGGTGCTGGCGGTCGACTTCCTCGAAGCGCTTCGCGGCGGCCTTGTAATCCTTCTTGGTGTTCAGGAGGTATAAGCCCTCATTGTAGAGCTTGTCGGCCGGATCGTCCGGGATGATGTCTTCCTTGCCGAAGAAGCTGCACGCCGGCAACGCGGCCACGACCAGCGCCAGCACGGCAAGGCGCGCCGCCGGGAGCCAATTCCACGACCGGATCGATACGGATAAACGCTTCTGCATCAAAGAGATGGACCCCCCAGCGACTTTACGGCCGTCCCCCAAGTCTCGCTTTTGTCTAACGCAGACAAGCCCACTTGGCCACGCCATTGTGGCGATAGGCTGGCATTCGGCCGGGAATGTGACGGGTCTCGGTTAACGACTAAGTTGTAGGGCGCAATAAGCGAAGCGCATTGCGCCGTAACGAAGCCAAGCCAGGCACGAACTGCCGAATTCTGCCAATGCCCGATCACCACGGGTTGGCCAGTTTCAATCCGCTCTGCCACTTGAAAACGGCGCAATGCGCTTCGCTTATTGCGCCCTACGACAGGTCGGCGCGGTAGGCGGGGGCGACCGCCGCAACGTCCGCATGACCGCGGCGCGGCGCCCGAGGTTCCTTCGCCTCCACCACCGTCCAGGCCGTCGGATCGGCGATCAGCGCGCACAGGATCGCGTGATTGAGCTTGTGGCCGCCGCAGACCGACTTGTAGGCGCCGAGCAACGGGGCGCCGGCAAGCGCCAGATCGCCGATCGCGTCGAGCGCCTTGTGACGCACGAATTCATTCGCGTAGCGCAGCCCTTCCGGATTGAGCAGGCGATCATCCGCAACGACAAGCGTGTTCTCCAGCGAAGCGCCGAGCGCGTAGCCTGCGCTCCACAGCTTCGAAACGTCCTTCATGAAGCCGAAGGTGCGTGCACGCGCCACCTCGCGGCGGAACGTCGTCGGCTCCACTTCGAGCGCGATCGACTGCTGGCCGATGAGCGGATGCGCGAAATCGATCGCAACATCGACGCGGAAACCGCGATCGTAGGGCGTCAGTTCGCCGTAGGCGTCGCCCTTCTGCACGCGGATCGGCTTGAGCACCTTGGTGTAACGGCGCGGCTCGGCCAGTGCCACGATGCCGGCCTGATCGACAGCAGCAACAAACGCCGCAGCGCTGCCGTCCATGATCGGCGCTTCGGGCCCGTCGATCTCGATGACGGCGTTATCGACGCCGAGCCCGCACAGCGTCGCCATCACGTGCTCGATGGTGGAAACGCACGGGCCGGACGCGTCGTCGCCGAGCACGGTCGCCAGTTCGGTGGCGGTCACGTAGCGCGCATGCGCGCGGATTTCGCGCTCGGGCCGGCCTTGCGCGTCAAGCCGCACGAACACGACGCCCGTCCCGGCGTCGGCTGGATGCAATGTCAAGGAAACCGGAAGGCCGGAATGGACGCCGATACCAGAGACGGTCGCGCGTGCCCCGAGCGTGGTTTGTTTGCCCGCCTTCATGACTATTCCGCAACCCCCCTCGGTGATCGACCCGCCGGAAGCGGGACCCCACTCGTCACCGGTACGCGCCTTCAGGGACGCTTTGCTGCTATGCGGGATGTTGTAGAAACCAGATTCCCGGTTCTTCCCCGCAAGAGCCCTTTGTCCCCAAAAGCTCCCTTCGCGAAAAACCTTAACACAGGCCGGATTGCGACCAATTCACGGTTTTTCTCCGACTGTTACAGTCGCCCAAGACCTGAAACGCCCCGCCAAACAGGCACTTGAGCAGTCATGGGGCGCTGCCACAATTGGCTGACCTTTTCGGCCGGTCCCCGAGTTCCCACCCGTCGGGAAACGCCTAACCGAATCAACGGATTGCTCTCGTAAAACGATTCGGGCGGCCATACGGGCCGCCCGGCATCGCATTTCTCGGGACGTTGCGTCAGTTGGCCTGACGGCGCAGGAAAGCCGGGATTTCGAGTTGATCGTCGTCGAGCGAGTTATGCACAGGCGCCTGCCGGCCGTGCTGGTCGAGGCCTTGCGGGGCCGGGCGCTGCGGCGCCGGACGCTTGGCGTATTCCGACACGGGCTCGGCCGAACGCGGCTCCTGCGGACGCGGCAGCGGCGGCATCGGCGGTGCCTTCGGCATCGGCGGGGCCATGCGCTGGGCGGGCGCCTGTTGCGGCGGAGCCTGGCGAGCTTGCGGCGCCTCCTCCTCGCGCCGGCCGAGGCCGACAGAGGCGAGCCGCTGCAGCAGCGACACGCGCGGCTTCTCCGGACCGGCTGCCGTCTCGGCCTGCCGGGCGCGGATCTGGTTCTGTGCCGGGATCGGCAGTTCATCGATGCGCGGCATGCGCGGCGCGCGCACGGCCGGCTGTTCGGCTTGCGGCGGGATGAACGGCCTCTCCGGCTCGGCGAGTTGCCGCGGAGCCTCAGCCGGCGTCTCGATCGCCTCGCGGAACAGCGAGGGCTTCGGCACGATCGGCCGGATCGTGACCTCCTCGATCGCGGTGATCGGCTGATGCACGGGCTCCGCCGGCGCACTCTCGGCCTGCGGCTGTTCGTTTGTCTCGCCAGCCGGCGCAACCGAAAGCGCCTGGGCGACCGCGCGGTGCCCCTGATCGGTGGTGCGTTCCGCCATGCGTTGCGTCGAGACGCGCAGGCTCTGCGTCAGTTCGGCGAGGCGCGAGGCCGCCGCGATCGCCTGCGGGGCGGGCTGCGGCGCCGCGATTGCCGGAGCGATGGTCTGGCGGGTGTTGATCGGCTGCGCAGCCGACAGCGCGATATCGATGCCGGTCGCCACGACCGACACGCGCACGATGCCATCGAGGCTTTCGTCGAACGTCGCGCCGACGATGATGTTGGCGTCGCCGTCGACTTCCTCGCGGATGCGGGTCGCGGCCTCGTCCACTTCGTACAGCGTGAGGTCCTTGCCGCCGGTGATCGAGATGAGCAGGCCCTTGGCGCCCTTCATCGAGGTTTCGTCGATCAGCGGATTGGAGATCGCGGCTTCGGCCGCCGAGAGCGCGCGCTTGTCGCCCGAGGCTTCGCCGGTGCCCATCATCGCCTTGCCCATTTCTCTCATCACCGCGCGCACGTCGGCGAAGTCGAGATTGATCAGGCCTTCCTTGACCATCAGGTCGGTGATGCAGGCGACGCCCGAGTAGAGCACCTGGTCCGCCATCGCGAACGCGTCGGCGAAGGTGGTCTTTTCGTTGGCGACCCGGAACAGGTTCTGGTT
>JAXDOA010000007.1:0-2900 GCA_034669125.1 Hyphomicrobiales bacterium | reverse complement strand
TTCTGGCACTAGCGTTCACCAAGGTGCTAAGTCAAGTAAATAATTGTGAATATTATTATAATTTGTCATGCACCGCAGTCGCAAGAAGGGTGAGTCCTGCACAAGTTTGAAGATAACTTCAAATACTCCTTTCTGATTCCCAATTTCGGACACAATTTGTGGCCTAATTTGAAGTGATCTTTTCATCTGAGAACAAAGGAGAACATCGTGACGGCGTTCTCAACGAACTTGAAAGAGACAAAAGTGCAGCGTGGCGGTGTCACTGCCAGGCATTGGTCTGGAACGATCGAGTCGGTCTCGCTCACGGCAGCGTCGGAGCTGCGGCTATCGTTTGTGATGGCTTCGAAGGGCGGTGGTGAGTCCGACGTTCAAATGCAAATCGGTCCCGGAGATTTCCCGACCTTGCTGGAAGCCATGTGCATTGTTGACCGGCAGGCCGCGATGACAGCGATGGCCATCGAGTTGAGCCGTCAAGTTGCGTTACAACCGCAGCGAAACAGAGAAATTCGAAAGCGAACAGCAGCCAAGATTCTTGAGGCCGCTCAAGAGCAATACTACGCGAAGCCAACGGGGCAAGATGACCGCGAGCAAACGATAATGAATGGCGTTAAGGAGATCACGACTGCGCTGAAACTCGCTTAGTAAAGTAGCCCGGATGGAGCGCAGCGAAATCCGGGGCCGATCTCTCAGCCCGCCTAATCACTCCCGCATCTCGCTTCGCTCATGCGGGCTACGAAGCTAATCCGAGCACGCCAGAGCGCTGCAATCGCACGCGCTCGCGAAGCCGCCCTCGATCTTGCGGTCCGTCACGCGGCAATCGAAGTTCTTCGACTGCGCCTTGTCCCAGCTGCCGTATTTGGCACCGAACAGCCTGCTGGCCTCCTGCCGCCAGTTGACCCGGCACGAGATGAACGCAAACGGCCGGCTGATCCCCTCGCCCTGCGCGGTGACCTGACGCTTGCAGTCCGCGGCGGCACACGAAACGCCGAGCAGCACGAACGCAAAGGCCGCAACGGCACGCTTCAACGATCCGGTCATCTACCCCCTCCCCGCCTGATACTTTTCGGTCGCGGCCTGCACGGCGGCCTTCATCTGCGCGCCGGCGGTGGCGTATTTCGAGGCCGCGTCGTTGTAGCTCGCCTCGCGCAGCGCGTTGGCGTTGCGCTGGAAGTGCGGGTGCACGTAACGCGCCATCAGTTCGTAAGAGCGCTGCGTCGCCGCCCAGTCGGCCCAATTGTGCGCCAGCAGCAGGATGCCGCCGAGGCCGCCGTTGGAGCCTGCCCACAGCCGCTCGAAATGGCGCACGCAATCCTCCGGCGTGCCGATGCAGGCGAGCCCTGACGATGTCAGATAGTCGGCCGGGTCGGCGTCGATGCCGGGCGGGATGATCGGGAAGGTCGCGACCTCGCTGAAATAGCGGTTGAAGTCCTTGAGGCCGAATTCGACATCCTTGCGCGCCTGCTCGCGCGTCTCGGCCACATGCGCGAACGTCACGATGCGCCACTTGCGGCGGTTCGCGGTCTTGCCGTTCTTGCGCGCCGCCTCCTCGTAGACGCCCCAGTTCGCCGCGTGGGCTTTGAGCGCGTCGTCCGAGGTGCCGCCGAGCGAGAGCATGCCGATGCCGTGCTTGCCGGCCTGCAGCGCGCCGGTCGGCGAGCGCGCCGAGGCGACCGCCATCTCCATCGTGGGCTGCGAGTAGCTCGGGAGCTGGAGCCGCGCCTCGCGCAGGTCGAACCAGTCGGTCTTCTTCGTCACCGTGCGGCCCTGCATCAGCTCCACGATGACGTCGAGCGCCTCGTCGAGCTTGCGCCGCTGGTCGGCGGCCGCGAGCCCCATCTTGTCGGCGTCGTAGACCAGCGAGCCGGGACCGACGCCGAACATCGCGCGCCCGCGCGTCTGGTAGTCGAGCTGCGTCATGCGGCCCGCGAGCGTGAACGGGTTGTGATAGGGCAGCGACACGACGCCGGTGCCGAGCCGGATGTGGCGCGTGCGCTCGGCCGCCTGCGCGATGAACAGCTCGGGGCAGGCGATGATCTCGAATCCGGCCGAGTGGTGCTCGCCGATCCAGGCCTCGTGATAGTTGAGCTTATCGAGATGGACCAGTAGGTCCATGTCGCGCTCGAGCGCGAGCAGCGGGCTCTCGTGCACGGGGTGAAACGGCGCGAGGAACACGCCGGTCTTCACATAGCGGTCGTTGCTGTCGGTCATGGGCCCCACCCTCGTGTGCGGCCCGATGGTAGCGGCTGCGGCCCGATTAACAACCCGGGCGCGCGGGGCGGCACAATGGTCCGCCCCTTGCATTGGCTTGCTGTTTGGTGACACCGTTTCCGTGTCGTCGGACTGGAGCATCCATGCTGCGTCTCATTGTGCGGCGTCTGGCGGTCGGGCTTCTGGTCGCGCTCACCGTGATGACGCTCGCGTTCATGCTGACGCGGCTCTCGGGCGATCTTGCGACCTCCATCGCGGGCCCATCGGCGACGCAGGCCGACATCGAGATCATCCGGAAAGCCTACGGTCTCGACCGCCCGCTCTACGTGCAGTTCTTTGCCTGGGTCGGGCGCGCCGCGGTGGGCGATTTCGGGCAAAGCTATTTCTTCAAGGACAGCGTCGCGAACCTGATCGCGCGGCGCCTGCCGATCACGCTCACGCTTGGGCTCGTCGGCCTGAGCCTCGCGCTGATCGTCTCGATCCCGCTCGGCGTCCTGGCGGCGGTGCGCGAGAACACCTGGATCGACCGCGCCGTCACGATGTTCACGATGGTCGGACAGGCGGTGCCGAGCTTCTGGCTCGCGCTCATCCTGATGATCGTTCTCGGCCTGCATCTCGGCATCCTGCCGATCTCGGGGACGGGCACGTGGCAGCATTTCGTGATGCCCGGCATCGTGCTCGCCTTCACGGCG
>JAXDOA010000006.1:0-3067 GCA_034669125.1 Hyphomicrobiales bacterium | reverse complement strand
TGCGTCGGCATGCGCGGCTCGCGCGTGCAGGCGGTGGTGAACGAGCTGCAAGGCGAAAAGATCGACATCATCCCGTGGTCGCTGGACATTGCGACCTTCGTGGTCAAGGCGCTCGCGCCCGCCGAAGTCGCCAAGGTGGTGCTCGACGAAGACCGCGAGCGCATCGAGGTGGTGGTGCCGGACCAGCAATTGTCGCTCGCGATCGGCCGCCGCGGACAGAACGTGCGGCTCGCCTCGCAGCTCACCGGCTGGGATATCGACATCCTGACCGAGCAGGAGGAATCCGAGCGCCGCCAGGCCGAGTTCGAAAAGCGCACCAAGGTGTTCATGGATGCGCTCAACGTCGACGAGGTGGTCGGCCAGTTGCTCGCCTCCGAGGGCTTCAACTCGGTCGAGGAGCTCGCGTTTGTCGATGCGAAGGAAATCGCCGGCATCGAGGGCTTCGACGAGGATACGGCGAACGAGCTGCAGACCCGCGCGCGCGACTATCTCGGGGCGATCGAGGCCGAACTCGATGCCAAGCGCACGGAACTCGGCGTCGAGGATGCGCTCAAGGACATTCCCGGCGTCACGACCGCGATGCTGGTCAAGCTCGGCGAGAACGGGGTCAAGACCGTGGAGGATCTCGCCGGCTGCGCGACCGACGATCTCGCGGGCTTCACCGAACGCAAGGACGGCGAGACCAAGCACGAGCCGGGGTTCCTCGACGGCATGGAACTCTCGCGCGAGGACTGCGAGGCGATGATCATGCAGGCCCGTCTCAAGGCCGGCTGGGTCACCGAGGCCGATCTTGCCCCGGCGCCCGAAGAAGCATCGGCTGAGGAAGCCGCGCCGGCTTCGGCGCAGTGAGCGGACGGAGACCATACCGCCGATGCTGGCGCGCGCCGACATGCAGGAGACCGACAGCGGACCGCGCGAAGGCAGGCGCGGCACGGAGCGGCTCTGCGCGCTGACGCGTGAGGTTCGGCCGATCGACGAGCTGATCCGGTTCGTCGTCGGGCCGGATGGTATGATCGTGCCCGACCTGAAACGCCGCCTCCCCGGCCGCGGCGTCTGGATCACGGCGACGCGGACAGCCATCGACGAGGCGGTCAAGCGCAACGCGTTTGCGCGCAGCCTCAAGCGCGAGGCGAAGGCGGCTTCCGATCTCGGCGTTCAGATCGAACGGCAACTGGAAAATGCCGCGCTCGATGCGCTCGGCATCGCCCACAAGGCCGGGCGCCTCGCGATCGGGTTCGGCCGCACCGAAACGGCGCTCTCCGCCGTTCCCCCGGTGGCCGCGATCCTGAGCGCGTCTGACGGCTCCCCCGAGGGGGCCCGCAAGATCGCAGCCGCCGCGGCCAGGCGCCAAACGGGTGAAAATGCATCCGAAATCCCGGTCATTGTGGCGTTTACTTCGGCGCAATTGGATTTGGCATTGGGGCGGTCAAATGTGGTACATGCTGCCCTGCTCGCCGGCCCAGCGAGCAACGGGTTCCTAGCGCGCTGCCAGAGCCTCGAACGCTTCCGGACCATCGATCCGGGCGGACGCGGTGCGGGATAGCGCGCGGCCAAGCTTTGGAAAGTATCGATTCCGCAGGTTCAGGATTGGATGTGAATGGCTACTGATACGAAAAGTCCCGGCGAGAAATTGAGCGTCAGCCCGAAGACGACGCTGACGCTGAAGCCGCGCGCCGAGACGGGCGTTGTGCGTCAAAGCTTCAGCCATGGCCGCTCCAAGGCCGTGGTGGTGGAGAAGGTGAAGCGCCGCATCGGCCCGGGTGAGGCGAAGGCGCCTGAACCAGCGCCTGTTGCTCCGGCCGACCGTGGCACCACCATCCGCCGCGGCGGCGTCGCGCCGCGCGGGCCGGCGCCAGCAGCAGCAGCAGCGCCAGCGGCGGCCCCGGCGGTCGCCGCCCCGAAGGCGTCCGGCGTCGTGCTGCGCACGCTGACCGAGGAAGAGCAGAGCCGGCGCGCCCACGCGCTCGGCGACGCCAAGGTGCGCGAGGCCGAGGAACGCAAGATCGCCGAGGAAGAGGCGAAAATCCGCCAGCAGCGCGAGACGATCGAACGAACCGAGCGCGAGGCCGCCGAGGCACGCAAGCGCACCGAAGACGAACGCCGCCGCCACGACGAGGAAACCAAACGCCGGGCCGACGAAGTCGCCAAGAAGCGCTTCGGCGGCGAGGACGAGGCCGCGCGGCTGAAATCCGGCGGCACACCCGTGGTGCGCACCCTCACGCCCGAGGCCGAGGATGACGACCGCCGCCCGGCGCGCCGCGGCGTCGGCGGAGCACCCGCGCGTCCCGCGGCCGCCCCCAAGGCGCCGCGCGCCGGCGCGCCGAAGCAGCGCGGCCGCCTCACGCTGGTCACCGCGCTCTCCGCGGACGAAGTGCGCGAGCGCTCGGTCGCCTCGTTCCGGCGCCGTACGCAGCGCATGACCGGTCATCGCGACACCGAGAACAAGGAAAAGCTGCAGCGCGAGGTCATCGTCCCGGAGACGATCACCATCCAGGAATTGGCCAACCGCATGTCGGAGCGCGGCGTCGACGTCATCAAGATCCTGATGAAGCAGGGTCACATGGCCAAGATCACCGACACGATCGATGCCGACACCGCGCAGCTGCTGGCCGAGGAGCTTGGCCATACGGTGCGCCGCGTCGCCGAGTCCGACGTCGAGGAAGGCCTGTTCGACGCAGCCGACGATGGCGCGACGCTGGAGCCGCGCCCGCCGGTGGTGACCATCATGGGCCACGTCGACCACGGCAAAACGTCATTGCTCGATGCAATTCGTCAAACCAATGTGGTCAGCGGCGAGCACGGCGGCATCACCCAGCACATCGGCGCCTATCAGGTGACTTCACCCAGGGGGGGCAAGATCACCTTCATCGACACGCCCGGCCACGCCGCCTTCACGGCGATGCGCGCGCGCGGCGCGAAAGTCACCGATCTCGTCATTCTGGTGGTCGCCGCCGACGACGGCGTGATGCCGCAGACGGTCGAGGCCATCAATCACGCCAAGGCGGCCAAGGTGCCGATGATTGTGGCGATCAACAAGATCGACAAGCCGGACGCCAAGCCCGAGCGC
>JAXDOA010000005.1:0-11986 GCA_034669125.1 Hyphomicrobiales bacterium | reverse complement strand
TCATGCGCTATATTAAATCACCGCGCGATCAGACGCAAAACCGGTATCCACTTTTGCTGATCGCGCACGCGCCCGCAGGCGCGGCATCACGTGCTCGGCGAAAAGTTCGATCGAGCGGCGGGCTTCGTCGAACGTCAGGTCGCCGAACGCCATACGGCAGAGCACATAGTTCGCACCCGACTCGTCCACCTGCGCCTGCAGTTCGCGCAGCACGGTTTGCGGCGAGCCCGCGATGGCGCGGCCGTTCATGTCCGCGCTGTCGAATTCCGCCGGATAGACCACGCCGACCGGCCTGGTGCCGTGATCGAGCCAGAGCTTCATGAAGCTCGCAAGCCAGCGCCGGTAGCCGCGCCGCGCGATGGCGAGCGCCGCCTCGTCGGTGTCGGCGACGACAAGATGGCGGGTGAAGCCGACCTTCGGCTGAGGTCCACCGTTGCCCTTGTAGTGTTTCCAGTAGTGCTCGTTCAGCACCCGCGAAACGGCGGCCGGCGCGTTGGTAACGATGCTCATGCCGGTCGCGGCGGGGCGTTCTGCGCTCTGCGGCGCAGTCGCGCCGTACCACAGCGGCGGGTGAGGGCGCTGCAACGGCTCGACCTCGAGCGGCACATTTTTGAATTTGTAGAACTCGCCTTCGAAATCGAGCCGCTTGTTCTGCAGCCCGCGCATCAGCACCTCGAACGCCTCCAGCATCATCTTCGTGGAGTTGTCCGGGTCGACGCCGTAGTAGCGCGTCTCGATCGGCGAGATGCCCTTGCCGGTGCCGAACTGGAAGCGCCCGCCGCTCATCTGGTCGAGCATGCAGATCTCTTCGATCAGCCGGATCGGGTGATAGAGCGGCAGCGTGTAGACCAGCGGGCCGAAGTTGAGCTGCTTGGTGCGCTGCGCGACCGCCGACAGGAACACGCTCGGCGAGGGCGCCATGCCGAGCGGCGTCGAATGATGCTCGGCGACGTGATAGCAATAGAAGCCGAGCCGGTCGTAAAGTTCGGTCAGCTTCAGCCGGTCCTCGTAAAAGTCACGCAGCGGCTCGCCGGAGGAATCCAGGTGGTCGAATACGCCGAACGATAATGTCATTGCCGATCCCGCCAACCTTCCGCCTGATATATCCCGCCGGCCGCGAACGGCCTAGCTCTCGATAATCGCCACGGCCCTTGTCCAGCCGGCCGACGCTTTCTCGATCTTCACCGGGAAGCACACAACCTTGAAGCCGTGGTCGGGAAGCGCATCGAGGTTGGAGAGCTTCTCCATGTGGCAATAGCCGATCTCGCGCCCCGCCTTGTGGCCTTCCCAGATGATGCTGGCGTCACCGGTCTCCTTGTAGCGCTTCGCCGTATAGCTGAACGGCGCGTCCCAGCTCCATGCGTTGGTGCCG
This sequence comes from Hyphomicrobiales bacterium, assembly GCA_034669125.1. GTDB lineage: Bacteria > Pseudomonadota > Alphaproteobacteria > Rhizobiales > Xanthobacteraceae > PALSA-894. Next base: position 10,614 of record JAXDOA010000005.1, on the reverse strand, counting down.
GTGACGCGAATGCCCTGCCTGAGCAGGAACAGCGTTGCCTCGCGCCCCATGCCGCAGCCGGTGTCGAGGAAGTTCGGCCGGCCGTAGGCTTTGCCGGCGGACGTATTCACCAGCACGATATCGAGCGGTTTGAGCTGATACTTCAGGCGGTCGAGCTCGCGCTTCACGTCTTCGGCGGTGCACACGTAGCCGTCCGGCTTTTCGCGGAAGTCGAGCTTCACGGCATCGTTGAAGCACCACTCGAGCGGCACTTCGTCGATTGTCAGCGACGGCTTGCCGTTATCCATCGTGGGATGGAAGTGATACGGCGCGTCGAGATGCGTACCGTTGTGGGTCGAGATCGCGACATTTTCGACCGCAGGTCCGGCGCCATCGGGAAGCTGATCGATCGGGACGCCGAACACCTGATTGAAATTCTCCGCGCCGGCCTTGTGGTCGACGTAGCTGATCTGCGGCAGCATGTAGGGCGGATCGGAGGCGATGCCCGCTTTCAGCGCAACCGAGATGTCGATGATACGGCGGGCCATGTTTTGCTCCTGGTGGATTCGTCTCTAGCCACAAGCTTGCCGGGTTTGGATCGCGTTCGCCAGCCTGGCGCGCTTGACCGCTGTCCGGTTTGCGGTACCAAAGACCAAGCCCGTTCTCGTTGGGTATGGCAAAAAGGGAGGAACCCAATGCGACGCAGGGACATTCTGATCGGCGCCGGCGCCACGATGTTCGCCGGACATGCATTCGCGCAGACCTATCCGGATCGCCCGATCACCATCACCAATGGCTATGGGCCCGGCGGTTCGACCGATATCGCGGCGCGTCTGCTGATGGATCAGATGGCGCCGACGCTCAGTCGGAATGCGCGCATGATCATCGAGAACAAGCCCGGCGCGAGCGGCACGATTGCGAGCACCTGGATGGCCCGCCAGCCTGCCGACGGCTACTCGCTGATGATTTCGGAGTCGTCCTCGTTCGCGATCTGGCCCGCGATGCACGAGAGCGGAACGAAGTACAAGCCGCTGGAGGACTTCGCGTGGATTTCGGCGATCTGCACCGCTCCACTGGTGCTCATCGTCAGCAAGAAATTCCCCGCCAGGGACGCGAAGGAAGCATTCGACGTGCTGCGCTCCGAGCGGTCGCAAAAGCTCGACTATTCGAGTTCGGGTCCGGGTTCGATCCCACACATCGCGGCCGAAATGTTGAAATACGTCCTCGGCAAAGGCGCGGTGTCGCAGCACATTCCATATCGCGGCGGCGCTCCCGCTGTGCTGAGCGTTGCCAAGAACGAGACGGCGTGGGGCGTGGCTTCGCTCGGCTCGGCGGCCGGGCAAATTCAAGGCGACCTGCTACGCGCGCTGGCAGTGACGAGCGCGAAGCGGTTTCCGGCATTCCCGGATGTGCCGACCTTCACGGAACTTGGCATGACGGAGATGGAGCTTGCGATCTTCTACCTGCTGCATGCGCCGGCGGGTTTACCGCGCGATATCACCGAGCGGCTCGGCAAGTCTGCGGCCTCGGCGCTCGCGCATGCGCCGACGCAGGAGAAGTTCATCGGGGCGGGGATGGAGGCCTGGACGGGTGCGAACACACCGGACAGCGCACGCGGCATCGTTCAGACCGAGCTCAATCGCTTCAAGGCGGTCGGGGAGCGAACCGGGATCAAGATCACCGGGTAGCTGCGCGTGCGTCAGTTTTTCAGGCGATAGCCGGTCTTGAAAATCCACGCGATCGATCCAACGCAGAGTGCAAGGAAGAACAGCGCCATCGCGAGACTGACGCCGACATGCACGTCGGACGACTCGAAGAAGCTCCAGCGGAAGCCGCTGACCAGATAGACGATCGGGTTGAACAGCGCGATCTTCTGCCAGAGCGGCGGCAGCACGCTGATCGAGTAGAACGTGCCGCCGAGGAACGTCAGCGGCGTGATGATAAGCAACGGAGCGACCTGCAGCTTCTCGAAGCCGTCGGCCCAGACGCCGAGAATGAAACCGAACAGGCTGAACGTCACGGCGGTGAGCACCAGGAAGGCGATCATCCAGAACGGATGCGCGATGCGCAGCGGGACGAACAAGCCCGCGGTCGCGAGGACGATGAGCCCGAGGATGATCGATTTCGTCGCCGCCGCGCCGACGAAGCCAAGCACCATCTCGATGTAGGAAATCGGCGCCGAAAGGTGCTCGTAGATCGTGCCGACGAAACGCGGGAAATAGATACCGAACGAGGCGTTCGCTGTGCTCTGGGTGAGCAGCATCAGCATGATCAGGCCCGGCACGATGAACGCGCCGTAGCTGATGCCGTCGATCTCGGTGATGCGCGAGCCGATCGCCGCGCCGAACACCACGAAATAGAGCGACGTCGAAATCACCGGCGACACGATGCTTTGCAGCAGCGTTCGCCCCGTACGGGCCATTTCAAAGACGTAGATCGCGCGGACGGCGTGCAGGTTCATCGTTCTTGCCTGACCAGACCAACGAAAATGTCCTCCAGCGAGCTTTGCGTCGTGTGGAGGTCTTTGAAGCGGATTTCCGCGCGGTTGAGATCTTGCAGCAGCGCCGTGATGCCGGTGCGCTCGCCCTGCGTGTCATAGGTGTAGATCAGGTCCATCCCTTCGGCGCCCAGCGCCAGATGATGCGCCGCGAGGTCGTCCGGAATCGAGGTGAGACGTTTCTGCAGATGCAGCGTCAATTGCTTCTTGCCGAGCTTGCGCATCAGCTCGGCCTTCTCCTCGACCAGGATGATCTCGCCATGATTGATGACGCCGATCCGGTCGGCCATGTGCTCGGCTTCCTCGATGTAGTGCGTCGTCAGGATGATGGTGACGCCGGATGCGCGCAAATCGCGCACGACCTGCCACATGTCCTGGCGCAGTTCGACATCGACGCCCGCGGTCGGCTCGTCAAGGAACAGGATTTGCGGCTCATGCGAGAGCGCCTTGGCGATCATCACGCGGCGCTTCATGCCGCCGGACAGCGTCATGATCTTGCTGTCCCGGCGGTCCCACAGGCTGAGGTCTTTCAAAATCTTTTCAACGAACGCCGGGTTCGGCCGTTTCCCGAACAGCAGGCGGCTGAAGTTCACCGTCGCCAGAACGGATTCAAAGGCGTCGGTGGTCAACTCCTGCGGCACCAAGCCGATCAGCGAGCGCGCCGCGCGGTAGTCCTTGATGAAGTGATGCCCGTCGACCAGCACCGACCCGGAGGTCGGATTGACGATCCCGCAGATGATGTTGATCAGCGTGGTCTTGCCGGCGCCGTTGGGCCCGAGCAGCGCGAAAATCTCCCCGCGACGGATGTCCAGATTGATGCCCTTGAGCGCGTGCAGCCCGGACGCATATGTCTTGACGAGATTCGTGACCGAAATAACGGACTGCATGAGGGGAGGGCACCGGGGAGATTCGGGGACGCAACGCGATATAGGACCTTGCCGCCCCGAATGCACGGGCCCGAGGAACCCATCATTTGTGTTGATGGACCTTGCCCTGCGGCACTGCCTGCGCCTGATCGGTGAAGCGCACACAAAACACCGCAATTGGAGCCAAGAAATCCGCGATCCGGTGACCAGATTACGCCGGAGGCCGCCCGCACCGCGGCGATCTCTGGAGGTCATGGTGGATCAGCACCACGCGCGCCGCGGCATCGGCCGGTTCGACTTGAATGAGATTGCGCGCAGCTTTCCGGCAACGTCGCAGACGCTGCTGCTCGATACCTATCTGACGGACGAGCAGGCCGCGAGCGCGCGGGTCTTTCGGGTGTACCAGCCGACGCCACCGCACTACCACGCGGGCAGCGACGAATATCTCTATGTGCTTTCCGGCAAGGGCACGTTCTGGCTGGGCGATCCGGAAAACGGCGGGGCATTCGAGCCGGGGCATCTCCTGTTCTTCAAGCGCCGCACCATCCACGCCCTGCCGGATATCGTCGAAGGTCCGGTGGTGTTCCTGGCGCTCGACACGCCGCGCCGCGATCCCAAGGACATTATCTTCGTCAATCCGGAAGACGGCACCCCGGAAAGCTTCATCCAGGACAAGGCGCGCGGCTGAGGTGTCCCTGGCTCCAGTTGCGTGAGGAAGCGAATGGCGCCAAATAGGCGCGATGCAGCCCCCGCGCACCTTCTCCATCGCGCCGATGATGGAATGGACCGACCGGCATTGCCGGTTTTTCCATCGCGTGCTGACGCGCCGCGCGCTGCTCTATACCGAGATGATCACGACCGGCGCGGTGCTGCGCGGCGATCGCGTGCGCCTGCTCGGCTTCGATCCCGCCGAGCATCCGGTGGCGGTGCAGCTTGGCGGATCGGACCCGCGTGCGCTGGCCGAATGTGCGCGCATCTGCGCGGACATGGGCTACGACGAGATCAATCTCAATGTCGGGTGTCCGTCGGATCGCGTGCGGGAAGGGCGCTTCGGCGCCTGCCTGATGGCCGAGCCTGCGCTGGTCGGCGAATGCGTCGCCGCCATGAAGGCGGCGGTCGCGGTTCCGGTGACGGTGAAATGCCGCATCGGGATCGATGAGCAGGACCCGGAAGAGTCGCTCGACACGCTCACCCGAATCGTGGTCGCGGCGAAAGTCGATGCGCTGATCGTGCATGCCCGCAAGGCGTGGCTCGACGGGCTTTCGCCGCGCGAGAACCGCGACATCCCGCCGCTCGATTACGATCGTGTGTACCGGCTCAAGCGCGCCAACCCTCATCTCCACATTTCGATCAATGGCGGCATCGCGAGCGTGGAGCAGGCGGCCGCGCACCTCGCACATGTCGACGGCGTGATGATGGGCCGCGCCGCCTATCAGGAGGCGTGGCGGTTGCTCGGTGTCGACCCATTGATCTACGGCGCGCCCGCGCCTTATCCCTCGCCCAAGGCCGCGCTCGAAGCCTTCTTCCCCTATGTGGAGCGAGAGCTTGCGCGCGGCACGCGGCTGCATTCCATGACCCGCCACATCCTCGGCCTGTTTCAGGGCGTACCCGGCGCGCGCGCCTTTCGCCGCCATGTCGCCACGCAAGCCGTCAAGCCCGGAGCGGGCATTGCGGTCCTGCGCGAGGCGCTGGACCTCGTGATGGACGCGCGCACGGATTTGGCGCACATCGCAGCGTGATTTCCGGCATCCCGCTCAGCGAACTCGCCTGGCTTGCGGCCGTCATCGTGGCGGGCGGCGTGCTTGCGGGATTTCTCGCCGGCCTGTTCGGCATCGGCGGCGGCGCGATCATCGTGCCGGTGCTGTACGAAGTCTTCCGCGTCATCGGCGTGGCGGACGAAGTGCGCATGCAGCTTTGCATCGGCACATCGCTCGCCATCATCGTGCCGACCACGATTCGCTCCTACGTGGCGCATCGCGCGCGCGGCGCCGTGCTGCCGGACGTCTTGCGCGCCTGGATGATCCCGACCGTCGTGGGCGTCGCCGTCGGTTCGGGCCTCGCGACGTTCGCGCCGCCGGCGGTGTTCAAGATCGCGTTCATCGTGCTGGCGGCGATCGTTGCGGGGCGCCTCTTCGGCGGCGACAAATGGCGGCTCGGCGACACGCTGCCCGGCCGCATCGGCATGACGGCCTATGGTGTCGGGATCGGGCTCGCGTCATCGCTGATGGGTGTGAGCGGCGGCTCGATGTCCGGCATGGTGCTCACGCTCTATGGCAAGCCCATCCACGCGGCGGTCGGCACCGCAGCCGGGCTCGGCGTGCCGCTCACCATCGCTGGCACGATCGGCTACGTGCTCGCGGGATTGCCGCACCAGGCGCTGACGCCGCCATTTTCGCTCGGCTTCGTGTCGCTGCTCGGCGTCATCCTGATGGCGCCGGTGTCGAGCTTCACGGCGATCTACGGCGTGCGCGTGGCGCATGCGCTGCCGCGGCGGCAGCTCGAGATCGCGTTCGGAGTCTTCCTGCTGGCGGTCTCGGTGCGGTTCATCGTGAGCCTGATCCCGTAAGCATGATCCCGAAAAGTGGAAACCGGTTTTCGGAAAAGATCATGCCTCGTAAGACGGCTCAGTTCGCCCGCAGCATCAGCCGGTCACCACGCACCTCGGAGCTCTTCAGCCGATTGAGGAAGCTCATGCCGAGGAGGCTGGTGCGCAATTGCCCCGGCTGCGCGATCAGCGCGGGGACGGCGCGTTCCTCGATGCCGCCGACCTTGATGCGGTCGAGCGTGACCGGCGCGGCGCGCGCGCGGCCGTTCGCGGTCTCGACCGCGACCGAATAGTTCAGGAAATCGAGCGGCAGCCCGGCCGCCTTGGCGGCCTCCTGCGTCAGCACGACCGCGCTGGCGCCCGTGTCGTAAACGGTCGCGACCCGCGCACCGTTGATCTCGGCCGTGACCTGAAACTCGCCGCGATTGCCGCGCGCGATTTCCACGATCCCGCCACGCGAGGCCGCGCGCCCCGGCATCAGCTCGGACAACACGCGGTCGCCGATGTCGCGCAGGTCGTGGCGGTAGGTATAGCCGACTGCAAGCAGCAGCCCGATCACTACCCAGAACGCCGCCGCCTGAAACGCTTCCGCGATGCGGTCGCGGAACAGCGCCAGCACCGCGCCGCCGATGAAGATGAGCAGCGCGACCTTGTAGACCAGCGAGGCAAAGTCGCCGGTCTCGAAGCCCGCGATGGTGCCCTGATCGTGGCGCAGCACCAGCGCCAGCAGACCGATGCCGAGCAGCAGCAGCAGAATCCAGAGGAGGCGGCTACGCAACGTCAGACCTCCGCGCGGCACTATCGACCGGCACGAGCAACCCGCTCGCCTCAAGCCGCTGCGGCAATTCACGCATGATGCGCTCGCGCTCGCCGTCGCCCAGCGACGCCCATTGCGCAATTTCGCCGAGCGTGCGGCCGCAGCCGTGGCACAGCCCGGATCGCGGGTCGATGGTGCAGACCTTGGTGCAGGGAGAAACAATTGGCATCGGAAGCCTGGCTACGATTCGCCCGCAAGATAGGGGTCATGGCGGCGAACGCAATGTGAACCTAGCCCGCGCGCTGCGATTGCGCGCGCTTGCGGACGATGCCCGGCTCCGGACTGGGCTGGATCGGCGGGGACGGCTCCTCGAAGGGCCCGAGCGCCGACATCACGCGCTCCGGCTGGAACGTGACGATCACTTCGGTGCCGAACCGCAGCTTGGACTTGAGGGTGAACGTGCCGCCGTGCAGGTCGATCAGGTTCTTGGCGATCGGCAGGCCGAGACCGGTGCCCTGTTCGGCCGACTTGATGGCGTTGGTGCCCTGGCCGAACGAGGCGAGCACGATCGGGATCTCGTCATCGGGAATGCCCGGGCCATTGTCCTTCACGCTCATGTATTGCCCGCCGGCTGCGGTCCAGCCGACCTTGAGCCAGATCTCGCCGCCCTGTGGGGTGAACTTGATCGCGTTGGACAAGAGGTTGAGGCAGATCTGGCGGCAGGCGCGCTCGTCCGCCCACAGCCGCGGCAGCTCCGGTTCGAACACCTCGTGGATCTCGATGCCGCGATTGTGCGCGCGCAGTTGCATCAGCCGGTGGCAGTCGTTCACAACCTGCGCGAGATCGACGGCTTCCTCGTTGAGCTCGTAGCGCCCGGCCTCGATGCGCGACAGGTCGAGGATTTCGTTGATCAGGTTTAGAAGGTGCACGCCTGAGTTATGGATGTCGCCGGCATATTCCTTGTAGGTCGGCACCGCGTGCGGCCCGAACACCTCGCTCTTCATCACCTCGGAAAAGCCGAGGATCGCGTTGAGCGGCGTACGCAGCTCATGGCTCATCTGCGCCAGAAAGCGCGACTTGGAGATGTTGGCGGCCTCGGCGCGGCGCCGGGCTTCATCGGAAATCGATTTGGCCTGCTCCAGTTCTCCGATCAATGCATCCTTTTCGGCGCGCGCCTCGAGCGTCGCGAGCGTGGTCGAATACAGCCGCTGCGCCAGCATTGTGAAATAGGCCTGCGCGGTCACCGTCATCGCGGCGAGGATGAAATTGTGCATGCCGCCGCGCAGCGCGAAATCGAGGGCGACCGCGATGGTCACCGGCGCAGTTGCGGCAAACATCGCGAGCGGCAGGCTGGACGCCAGCATGCTCGACACGGCAACGACCAGCAGCATCACAAACAGGATGAAGGTACTGGCGCCTTCGTCGACGCGCACCACGGCGACGACATTCGACATCCAGGCAATGCCGAAACACAGGTCGAGGATGACGAAGCGCGCGCGCCAGCGGCCGGTGTTCACCCGGCCGGTGGCTTCGTTGAGAAACTTCCGGCACTGCGCCGCGATGATGCTGTGGATGCCGGCGACCGTCAGCGTCCAGGCGCCCGCGAGCACCACGCCGGTCCACAGCCCGGAGAGGAAGCCGACGGCCGCGACCAGCAGCAGGATCGGGAGCGAGGCCGATTGGCGGTTCTGCGCAAACTGGCGCAGCAGCTCATAGTCGAAAGCAGGCGTCCCGCTGGTCGAGGTCAGGCGGTCGCGGACCCAGCGCACACGCTTGGTCGCATCGCGCCGCCGGGCCGCGGCGGCCTTCTCAGCCGGCGAGGTAATGCCGAGCTCTTCGCTCGTCATCGCGGTCATGCGAGGGCGTCCGGTGCCTGAAAAAGCCGGCCGTTTGTGCATCATAAACCTTAAGGGCGGGCTGAAAGACTTGGTTAACGCCGCGTTGGCGGCTAGTGTCCCGATTCCGAAGTTCGCTAACGCTAGCGGCACATTCGGATGCGAACTTCGGAATCAAAGGGACACTAGCAACGCTGTGACTCTAGTGCCCCTATGAACCCGAAGTTCGCAACCGTACTTGCCGCGCGTTGTGTGCGAACTTCGGGTTCGGGGCACTAGTCTCGGCGTGAAATCCGGGGGATTGCATGAGACTTTATGACGGCGGGCGCGCACCCAATCCGCGCCGGGTGCGCATCTTCCTCGCCGAAAAGGGCATGTCGATCCCGGTCGAGAAGGTCGACCTCGGCGCGCTGGAGCACAAGAGCGCCGAATTCACCGCGCTCAACCCCCTGCAGCGCGTCCCGGTGCTGGTGCTCGACGACGGCACCGTGATCACCGAGTCGATCGCCATCTGCCGCTATATCGAGGGGCTGCGCCCCGAGCCGCCGCTATTTGGCCGCGGCGCGCTGGAAGAGTCGCTGGTCGAAATGTGGAACCGGCGCGTCGAACTCAATCTGTACCAGGCGGTGTCCGCGGTGTTCCGCCACCTGCATCCCGCCATGAAGGACATGGAGGCCCAGGTCCCCGAATGGGGCGAGGCTAACCGGCCGCGAGTCTTCGAGTTTCTCGGCCTGCTCGATCGCGAGCTGAAGAACCGCATGTTCATCGCGGGCGATCACTACACGGTTGCGGATATCACGGCGTTGGTCGCCGTGGACTTCATGCGTCCGGCCAAACTGATCATGCCGGAAGAATTCGTCAATCTGCGCCGCTGGCACGGACAGGTCGGCGAGCGGTCGAGCGCGACGGCCTGACAATGCGCCTCACCGTCATTGGCTCCGGCGACGCATTCGGCTCCGGCGGGCGCCACAACACGTGCTTCCATCTCGCAGCCGGTGAACGAACGGTCCTGATCGATTGCGGCGCATCCGCTCCGGTTGGCTTGCGCGCACGCAGCATCGATCCGAACAGCATCGATGCAGTCATCTTGAGTCACCTGCATGGCGACCATTTCGGCGGCATCCCGTTTCTGATGCTTGACGGGCAATATCTCAGCCGGCGCGAGAGACCGCTGCTGTTTGCAGGTCCACCCGGCACCTCGCAACGCATCAACGCCGCGATGGAGGTGTTCTTTCCGAACTCCACCAGGACGACATATCGTTTCCCGTGGAGCGTGACGGAAATTCCGGTGGGTCAGCCGGCCGACATCCTTGGGCTCGATGTCGTCAGCGCCGAGGTGATTCATTCCTCCGGTGCACCCTCGACCGCGTTGCGCGTGACCGCCGGGCAAAAAACGTTCGCCTATTCGGGCGATACGCAATGGACTGAAGCATTGCTGCCAATCGCGGCCGGCGCGGATCTCTTCATGGTCGAATGCTACGACTACGAACGCGACCTGACCGGCCACATGAACTGGAAAACGATCAAGCAGCGGCTCGCCGATTTCACAGCGCGGCGCGTGATGCTGACACACATGAATCACACGATGCTCGCGCGGCTCGACGAGGCGAGAGCCGCCGGTGTGCTCATCGCCGAGGATGGACTGGTGCTCGATTTGTGAATGCCGGATAAACAAGCTGTTGGCGTTGCGAGCGTTTCCCGCCCTGAAACCGCTATAGTTAGGCCTCAGCGTTGTTTCCAAGGGCCTCTCACGAGAGAAACAAGATGTTGCGCAAGCTCCTGTCCGGTTTTGCCGTGCTCGCGGCGTTGATGTTCGTTTCGATGCAACCGGTAGCGGCGCAGCAGCGCCTCGCGCTGGTGATCGGCAACGCCGCGTACCCGAAGGGGCCGCTCCAGCATTCCCTTGCCGATGGTGGGCTCGTCGCCGAAGCGCTCACCAGCATCGGCTTTCAGATCATCGAAGGCGCCGACGTCAACGCGAACGATTTGCGCCGTCTGTTCGGCGAGTTTCTTGAAAAGGTGAACGCGGCCGGCCCCGATACGATCGCGTTCGTCTACTACAACGGCTACGCGCTGCAGTTCGAAGGCGACAATTACCTGATCCCGGTCGATGCGCAGCTCAATCGTGAGAGCGA
>JAXDOA010000004.1:0-4489 GCA_034669125.1 Hyphomicrobiales bacterium | reverse complement strand
CGGCAGCTTGTCGCCTCGTCGCTCAATCCGACCCAGACCTTCATCGATCTGCTGGATGGTGCGCTCGTGCCGCGCGACATCCGCGAGCAGGTCGAGCGCTTCCAGTACAATCTGCTGGCGCCGTTGTTCGCCCTGCACCTCAATCTGCGCGAGCCGCCGCGCTACAAGGCGAGCGCCGATCGTCCGGAGCTTGCGCGCGCCTTCATGATGATCATGGGGCTCGATCATGTCGACCAGTTCCACGACATCGTTCGGCATCATGAGGCCGGCACCATCCCGCCGACCGTAATGTGGGGCGCGTGCCCGACGCTGTTCGATCCGAGCCAGGCGCCGGCCGGGCATCACACGGCGTTCATGTGGGAGAAGCTGCCGTACCGCCTGCAGGGCGACCCGGCGAACTGGGACGGCGCGCGCGATGCGCACGGCGAATCGATGCTGCGGTTATGGCGCGACCACGCGCCCAATCTTCTCGATGCGGTGATCGGCTCGTTCACGCGCTCGCCGCTGGACGTCGAACGCGAACTCCCGAACATGCGCGAGGGCGATCTGCTGGTCGGCGCCTTCACCAACGATCAGATCGGCTTCAACCGCCCGTTCCACGGCGCCGGCGCGTACCGGACGCACATTCCGGGACTGTATCTGTGCGGCTCGAGCAGCCATCCGGGCGGGAATATCACTGGCTTACCGGGCTACAACGCCGCGCAGGTGATCCTTGGCGATCTCGACGCCACGCTGGACGCCTTCCCGAAGCAAGCGGCTCGCGCCTAGTTACCGGCCGGCAGATTCCGGCTATCCTGACAATCATGCCCGCCACCCGCCCGCGCATCCGCGTCATCAATCCGAACTCCAACGAGGCCGTCACGCGCGGCATCGACGAGGCGGTCGCAGCCCTGCGCTTCGCGGACGGGCCGGAGATCGTGTGCTCGACGCTCGCTGAAGGTCCGTTCGGCATCGAAACGCAGGAGCATGTCGAGAGCGTTGCGCTGCCGCTGCGGCGGCTGGTCGAAGCTGACAATGCCAGCGATGTCTTCGTGATCGCCTGCTACAGCGACCCCGGCCTGCATGCCTGCCGCGAGGGCACGGCACGGCCGGTGTTCGGCATCGCGGAATGCGGCGTGCTGACCGCGCTGGCGCGCGCGGAGCGCTTCGGCGTGATCGCGATTCTGTCGCGCTCGATTCCGCGCCATATGCGCTATCTGCGCCAGATGGGCCTGATGGACCGCCTCGCCGGCGAGCGCCCGCTGGAACTGTCGGTCGCCGAGTCCGCGAGCGACAAGACGCTGCCGCGCATGATCGAAGTCGGGCGCGCGCTGAAGGATCAGGACGGCGCGAACGCGATCGTGATGGGCTGCGCCGGCATGGCGCGGCATCGCGCGCCGCTGGAGGATGCGCTCGGCATTCCGGTGATCGATCCCACGCAGGCGGCGGTGACGATGGCGATCGGGGTGGTGCAGCTCAGCCGGTGAACCTCATGGTGAGGAGCGTCGCCATAGCGCGTCGAAGACGCGCGTAAACGCGCTTGTAACGACGCGTCTCGAACCATGGCCCCAAGCGAGGTCGGCGCACGCGGCCATCCTTCGAGACGCTCGCTTCGCTCGCTCCTCAGGATGAGGTCCGAGATTACTTCTTCCGCTCCTTCTCCCATTCCTCATAGCTCTGCCTCACATGCGCGAACGGCTCGCCGAGCGAGGCGTAGAAATTGCCGTAGAGGCGCGCGAGCGGGCGGTATTGCGTCATGTCGATGCGCATCTTGTCCGGGTCCCATAACCCGCCGCGCACATGGACGTGCACGATCTCGCCGATCGCGAGGCGCCGCTGCGCGCTCACCTCCAGCGTCGTGAAGTGGCGGCATTCGAGCGCCGCTGGCGCCTCGGCGATGCGCGGCACCTTCACCTTCTCGCTCGGCAGCAAATTGAGCTTTGCGGCGTCGATCTCGCTGACGTCGGGCGGGAAATCGACCGCGCATTGATTCATCTGTGCGCCAAGCGCTTCGTCCACGAGGTTGATCACGAACACGCCCTGATCGCGGATATGCGCCGAGGTGTCCTTCAGCGTGCCGCCGGGCTTGCTTTGCAGCCCGAGCACCGCCAGCGGCGGAGACTCGCTGAAGATGTTGAAGAATGAGAACGGCGCGGCGTTCACCACCCCGGTCGGCCCAAGCGTCGTCACCAGTGCGATCGGGCGCGGGATCACGAGGCTGATGAGCAGCTTGTAGCGGTCACGCTGCTTCATCGCGGCAAGGTCGTAAGACAGGTCGGTCATGCGTTGATCTCTGTTTTCGTCATGCCCGGCCTTGTGCCGGGCATCCACGTCTTCTATTTCGCTTGCAGCAAGCAAGTCGTGGATGGCCGGGACAAGCCCGGCCATGACGGAGTTACTTGGGAGGCAACTCCACACCCGTCTGGCTGGTGATGCGCCCATAGTGCTCGATGCGGCGGTGGCGCGCGAAGTCGAAGATCGTTTCCTTGTTGAACTTGGTGTCGTCGAGATCGATGGTCGCGACGACCAGTTCATCGCCGTCGGTCTTCGCGCTGGCGATGATCTCGCCGTCGGGATTGACGATGCAGCTTCCGCCGAATAGCGGGTGGCCGTCCTCGTCGCCGGCCTTCGCGGTCGCGATCACAAATGTGGCGTTCTGATAGGCGCCGGCCTGCACCGAGAGATTGTGGTGGAACAGGCGCTTGCCAACGCCTTCCTCGGCCTTCTGCGAATTGACCGACGGCGTGTTGTAGCCGAGCACAACCAGCTCGACGCCTTGCAGGCCCATGACGCGATAGGTTTCCGGCCAGCGGCGGTCGTTGCACACCGCCATGCCGAAGATGCCGCCCATGGTGCGCCACACCGGGAAGCCGAGATTACCCGGCTCGAAATAGCGCTTTTCCAGATGCTGGAACGCGCGCTCGTTATCGAACTCGGCATGGCCGGGCAGATGCACCTTGCGGTATCTCCCTACGATCTTGCCGTCGCGGTCGACCAGGATCGCGGTGTTGTAGTGATGGCCGTCGGGGGTGAGCTCCGCGTAGCCGAGATAGAAGCCGATCTTGTATGCGGCCGCCTTCTCGAACAGCGGACGGGTCGCGGCGTTCGGCATCTCGCGTTCGAACCACGAATCCACCTCGGCCTGATCGGTCATGTACCAGCGCGGGAAGAACGTGGTGAGCGCCAGTTCGGTGAACACCGCGAAGTTCACGCCCTGTGCGTGGGCCTGATCGAGCAGGTCGCACAGCCGCTTCACGACGGCCTGGCGCGACTCGGCCTTTTGAATGGGGCCCGACTGGGCGGCGGCGACTTTGAGAACACGGGACATCAGGATGCCATTCTCCGTTCAAGCCGGCTGATCAGCCGGACCACGGGCCATAACATGACGAGATAGATCGCCGCCGCAAGCACGATCGGCGAGGCGTTGAAGGTGACCGAGCGAGCCATGTCGGCGGAATAGAGCAGCTCTGGAAGCGCCACAACACTGGCGATGGATGTTAGCTTCACCACCTCGACGGTGTTCGACACGAGGTCGGGCAACACATTGCGGATCGCCTGCGGCAGCACCACGGAGGTGAGCGTGTGGAACGCCGAGAGGCCGGTGGAGCGCGCCGCGTCCCATTGGCCGCGCCCGACGCTCTCGATGCCGGCGCGGTAGATTTCGCCGTAGTAGCTCGACGTGTTGAGGAAGAACGCGAGCGCGACCGCGGCAAGCGGCGACAACCGGATGCCGGCGAACGGCAGCCCCGAATAGACGAAGATCAAGAGCACCAGGGGCGGCACGGCGCGGAAGAAATCGATCGCGACGATCATGCCCCAGCGCACGGTACGCGAGGGCGAGAGCGAGGCGAGCGCGAAGATCAGCCCGCCGATGAGGCCGAGCGGGATCACGACGAGACACAGCAGCAGCGTCATCTGGAGGCCCTGCAGGATCAACGGCAGGGCGCGCGACATGATGTCGAGATTGAAGAATTGATGGATCAGCGCGTCCATCAGTTCCTCCGCCACGCAAAGCGTGTTTCGAGATAGCGGCCGAATGCGACGACGGGGATGAACAGGATAATGTAGGCGATCGCACCCATCATCAGCGGCGTGGCGTTGGCCGAGAAGGAGACCGCGGTCGTCGCCTGATTGAGAATTTCGGGCACGCCGATCACGGTGCCGAGCGCGGTGTTCTTGGTGATGGCGACGGTGCGGTTGGTGATCGGCGGCACTGTCAGGCGCACCGCCTGCGGCAGCACGACAGAGCCGAGCGTGCCGAGGAAGGTGAGCCCGGTTGAGCGCGCCGCCTCCCACTGGCCTTTCGGCACCGAGAGGATGCCGGCCCAGAAGATCTCCTCCGCGAATGCGGCGAGCACCAGCGACAGCACCAGCCACAGCACCGCGAACGACGGAATGCTCAGTCCCACATTGGGCAGGCCGAAATAGACGAGCAGCACGATGACCAGCGGCGGCAGCGCGCGGAACATGTCGACGAAGACGACGATCAGCGCGTTGATGGCTTTGACCT
>JAXDOA010000003.1:0-7545 GCA_034669125.1 Hyphomicrobiales bacterium | reverse complement strand
GATCGCCGCCGTGTAGGCGCCGATCGCGTAAAACGCCGAGTGGCCGAGCGAGAACTGGCCGTTGAAGCCGGTCAGCAGATTGAGGCCAAGGATCGCGATCGCATAGATGATCGCAAGCGTGATCTGGAAGATAAAGAAATTCTTCAGCGCGAACGGGATTGCCACAACGACGACCAAGCCGGCGGCGAGCATGATCAGTCGCCAGACTGGCATCGCGAGGCCGCCGACGATGGGCGCCGGAGGCCGGCGCGCTTCGGCCGAGCGCAATTCTGTCGGGGTTACCAGCATCACACCCTCGTCACGACCGGACGGCCGAACAGGCCGCTCGGCTTCACGGTGAGGATCGCCACGATGATGATCAGGGCGATCGAGAGCTTCATCTCGCGTCCGACCACCGGAATGTAGGTGCCGGCGAGATTTTCGATCACGCCCATCAGGAAGCCGCCGAATACCGCGCCGCCCGGGCTGGTCAGGCCGCCGACGACGGCGCCGGCAAAGCCATAGAGCAGGATGCTCAGCATCATGTTGGGTTCGAGGAACACCACCGGCGCGATCAGCATGCCGGCGACCGAGCCGATCGCGGCCGCCATGCCCCAGCCGAGCGCCGTCATCCAGCCGACCCGGATGCCAGCCAGCCGCGCGGACTCCGGATTGGCGGCGGCGGCGCGCATGGCGAGCCCGATGCGGGTGTGGCGGAAGAACAGGTACAACAACACCAGCAACAAGATCGTCACTGCGATCATGCCGGCATCGTGCTTGTTGATGAGGTTTTGCCCCAAAAACTGGCCGGAACCGAACGGGCTGGCGAAATTCTTGATAGTCCAGTCCCACAGGAACCCGGCGGCGCTGTTGAGAATGGAAAGCAGCGCGATGAAGGCGACGACGTGGCTCAGGATCGGCGCGTCATGGATCGGGCGCAGCACCACGCGCTCGATCAGCACGCCGGCCGCGAACGAGATCACGATGGTGGCGCCGAAGGCGAGCCAATAGGGAAAGCCCCACTGGATGAGCTGCCAGGCGATGAAGGTCGAGAACATCGCCATCTCGCCCTGCGCGAAATTAAGATGATCGATCGCCTGGTAGATCATTACCACCGCGAGCGCCATGCAGGCATAGATGCCGCCCGTCGCGAGCCCTGCCAGCACCTGATGCAGAAACAGTTCCATGCGTTTCGCTCTCAGTATCCGAGATAGGCGCGGCGGATGTTCTCATCGTCGCGCAATTGCTGCGCTGGCCCTTCCATCACGAGCCGGCCGGTCTCGATCAGGTAGGCGTGGTCGGCGAGATCGAGCGCGAGCGCGGCATTCTGCTCGACCAGCAACATGCTCACCTTTTCGGAGCGGTTGAGCGTGCGCAGGATGCCGAACAGTTCCTCCACGATCAGCGGCGCGAGGCCGAACGAGGGCTCGTCGAGCAGCATCAGGCGCGGGCGCAGCATCATCGCCCGGCCCACTGCCAGCATCTGCTGCTCGCCGCCCGACAGCGTGCCGGCCTGCTGGCGATGGCGCTCCTTGAGACGCGGGAAATACGCATAGACGCGCTCGACGTCGGTCGCGATGGCCTTGCGGTCGCGGCGCGTCATGGCGCCGATCTCGAGATTCTCCTCCACGGTCTGGCGCGAGAACGTGCCGCGCCCCTGCGGCACGTGCGCGATGCCGAGCCGCACGATGTCTTCCGTTGCGCGGCCGTTGATCGCCTTTCCCTCGAAACGGATGTCGCCCGAGGTGCGGCACATGCCGGAGAGCGAGCGCAGCGTGGTGGTCTTGCCGGCGCCGTTCGCGCCGAGCAGCGTCGTGATGCCGCCATCGTTGACGTCGAGCGCAAGGCCGAACAGGACCTGTGTCGGCCCGTAATAGGCGCAGAGCGATTGCGCTTCGAGCAGTTTGCTCATTTCTTCGTGGTCCCCAGATAGGCGAGGATCACGGCGTCGTCGTTCTGCACCTGCGCGGGCGTGCCCTCGGCGATCTTCCTGCCGAAATCGAGCGCCACCACCTTGTCGCAGATCGACATCACCATGCTCATGTGATGCTCAACCAACAGAATCGTGATCTGGCGCTCGTCGCGGATGCGCTTGATCAGGGCGCCGAGCCCGTTGATTTCGGTGTGATTGAGCCCGCCGGCGGGCTCGTCGAGCAGCAGCAGCTTCGGACGCGCCGCAAGCGCGCGCGCCAGCTCGACGCGTTTCTGGATGCCGAACGGCAGTGCGGCGACCGGCGTGTGCGCCACGGCGCCGAGGTCGAGGAAATCGATCAGCTCCCAGGCGATGTCAGCGAGCGACTGTTCCTCGCGCTGGGTCCAGGGCAGCTTGAGCGCATTCGAGAAGAAATCGGTGTGACCGATCGGATGGCTGCCGACGCGCACATTGTCGAGCACCGACATGGTGCGGAACAGCGCGAGGTTCTGGAACGTGCGGCCGATCCCGATATCGGCGATGCGGTGCGGCGGCCGGTCGAGGATCGTGCGGCCCTCGAACACGATGTCGCCCGAGGACGGCGTATAGAGGCGGCTGAAGCAGTTGAACAGCGTGGTCTTGCCGGCGCCGTTCGGGCCGATCAGCCCGAGCAGACACCCTTCCGGAATCGTGAACGACACGTTGTCGAGCGCTACGATGCCGCCGAAGCGCACGCATATGTCGCGCACCTCGATCAGCGGCGCTGTGCTCGCGCGAGAGAGCGGGCGCGGCGCTTCCGTGACGGCGGCCGTGGCGGACACGAACGTCTCCCCTCCGACGGCCGTTGGCGGCCGCATTGACTGCGTTGGCCGCCTGTTACCGGCCGCTCAACGCCACTTCGACATTGCGGACCATATTGACCAAACGCGGTCCGATATCGTTTTCGAGCTTGTCGCGCGTGAAGTGAAAGGCCGGCGCGCCGCAGTTGAACGCGAACACCCCGGAGCCGTCGGGCGCGAGCAGCGGCACACCGACCGCATTGATGTCGCGTTCCCATTCACCCAGCGTCAGTGTAAAGCCGCGCGTCTCAAAATCCCTGATCGCGCGCTCGAGGATCGCCTTCACCTTCGGCCAGTTCTTGCCTTCCTGGCGCTTGATGTAGCCGAGCAGCCAGGTGCGCTCGCTCTCGGGCATCCCGGCGATCAGCGCGCGGCCCATCGCGGTCGTGGTGATCGGCAGGCGCGAGCCCTGCATCAGGCGCAGCATCGCGCCGTGCTTGGAGCGGGCGAGCTCCAGGTAGATCAGGTCAAGCCGGTCGCGCGTGCCGAGCGCCACCACGGCGCCCGCATAGTCGGCGACTTCCTGCATGTGCGTGCGGGCAAGCTGGCGGATGCGGATATTCGCGAGTGCCGTGTATCCAAGTGCCAGCGCGGCCGGTGCGAGCTGATATTTCGCCAGCCGCTCGACATGCGAAAGGTAGCCGAGCTTGGTGAGCGTGTAGGTCAGCCGCGAGACGGTCGGCTTCGGCAGGCCGGTGCGCTCCGCGATCTCGCCATTGCCGAGCAGGCCTTCGGTCGGTGTGAAAGCGCGCAGCACTTCCAGGCCGCGCGCGAGCGCGGTGATGAATTTGCGATCGCCATGGGCCGCGGGGCGCACGCCGCGCGCGGGTGCGATATCCCAGGACTCGTGCCCGAGTTCGAGAGTCACGTCGGCGCCTTGCTCCCCATCATCCGGTGATCGCGCACGCAGATCGGCGCGTCCCCGTTGTCAATTTGACAGCCACACCACCACACCATAGCGTTTCGGTCAACGTGCAGAATGGCGTTTCGATCTGCGGAATTACGCGCGGGGCCAGTCCGAGCGCGTTCCGCCGAAGCTTGCTATAAGAAGCAAAATCCCGAGGAAACGATCTTGGACAATCCAGTCAGCCTGCGTCGCGACGGCAACGTCGCCATCATCACCATCGACAATCCGCCGGTGAATGCGCTGCGCCATGGCGTGCGCAAGGGCATCCTCGATTGCGTCACCGCGGCGCGCGACGACGCGAGCGTGGAGGCCATCATCCTCACCGGCGCGGGACGCACGTTCGTGGCGGGCGCCGATATCACGGAGTTCGGCAAGCCCTCGCAGCCGCCCGGCCTGATGGACGTGATTTCCGTCATTGACGACATCAAGAAGCCGACCATCGCGGCCGTGCACGGCACGCCGCTTGGTGGCGGGCTTGAGTTGACCATGGGCTGCCACTTCCGCGTTGCGGCCGCGGGCACGCGGCTCGGCCTGCCCGAGATCAAGCTCGGGCTTATCCCAGGCGCCGGCGGCACGCAGCGCTTGCCGCGTCTCGTCGGCATCGAGAAGGCGCTGCCGATGATCCTGTCGGGCGACCCGATCCCCGCGAAGGATGCGCTTGCGGCCGGTTTGGTCGACGAGATCATCGAGGGCGACCTGGTTTCCGGCGCGGTCGCTTTCGCCCGCAAGGTGCTGGCCGAGAAGCGGCCCCTCACCCGCGTGAAGGACCGCGAGGACAAGCTGAAGGATATCCGCGCCAATCCGGCAAAGTTCGACGAGATCGTCGCACAGCACGCCAAGAAGACGCGCGGCCTGCACGCGCCCGCCGCCGCGATCGAAGCCATCAAGCTGACGCTCGATACGCCGATCGACGAGGCGCAGAAAAAAGAGCGCGACCTGTTCATGAAACTGGTCGTGGGCGATCAGTCGAAGGCGCAGCGGCATATCTTCTTCGCCGAACGCGAAGCCGCGAAAGTGCCGGGGATTTCCAAGGATGTGCAGCCACGCGAGATCAAGCGCGCCGCCGTGATCGGCGCCGGCACCATGGGCGGCGGCATCTCGATGAACTTCGCCAATGCCGGCATCCCGGTGACGATCATCGAGAACAACGAAGACGCGCTGAAGCGCGGCATGGCGACGATCGAGAAGAACTACCAGATGTCGGTGCAGCGCGGCTCGCTGACGCCGGAGAACATGGGCAAGCGGCTTGCGTTGTTCAACCCGACCACCGACCTCAACGCGCTGAAGGACGCCGACATCATCATCGAGGCGGTGTTCGAGGAAATGGCGATCAAGAAGGAGCTGTTCGGCAAGATCGAAAAGATCGCCAAGCCCGGCGCGATCCTCGCGACCAACACCTCCTATCTCAACGTCGACCAGATCGCGCAGGTGACGAGCCGCGTGCCCGACGTGCTCGGCATGCACTTCTTCTCGCCCGCCAACGTGATGAAGCTTCTGGAAATCGTGCGCGGCAAGGATACGGCGCCGGAGGTGCTCGCGACCGCGATGGCGGTCGGGCGCAAGATCAACAAGGTGCCGGTGGTGGTCGGCGTCTGCCATGGCTTCGTCGGCAACCGCATGCTGTCGGCGCGCGGGATCGAGGCCGAGAAACTGCTGCTGGAAGGCGCGCTGCCTCAGGACGTGGACGGCGCCCTCACGGAGTTCGGTTTCCCGATGGGGCCGTTTGCGATGGGCGATCTCGCCGGCCTCGATGTCGGCTGGCGCTCGCGCAAGGACCGCGGCGTGCGCAACGAAATTACCGACACTCTGGCGGAACAAGGCCGCTACGGCCAGAAGACCGGCAAGGGCTTCTATCTCTACGAAGGCCGCTCGCCGCGTCCCGATCCGGAGGTCGAGAAAGTGATCGTTGACGCCTCGGTACGCATGGGCGTGAAGCGGCGCAGCGTCTCGAAGGAAGAGATCATCGAGCGGCTGATCTATCCGATGGTGAACGAAGGCGCGCGCATCCTCGAAGAGGGCATCGCGATGCGCTCCGGCGACATCGACGTGGTGTGGCTCTATGGCTACGGCTTTCCGGCCTGGCGCGGCGGCCCGATGCACTGGGCCGACACCGTGGGCCTGAAGAAGATCCGCGACCGGCTGCGCGAACTGGCCAAGGAAACCGGCGACAAGCGCCACGAGCCGGCCGCACTGTTGAACAAAATCGCCGACGAGGATGGCACCTTTGCCGAGTGGGGCAAACAGAAGGCCGCCTAACGCATTTCATTTAGGAGAGTTGAGCAATGCCCGACGCCGTCATCGTATCTACCGCCCGCACGCCGATCGGCAAGGCGTTCCGCGGCGCCTTCAACATGACGCATGGCGCGACGCTTGGCGGCCATGTGGTCAAGCACGCCGTCGAGCGCGCCGGAATCGATCCGGGCGAGGTCGAGGATGTGGTGCTTGGCTGCGCGACGCCTGAGAAAGCGACCGGAAGCAACATCGCGCGGCTTTCGGCAATCCGCGCCGGCATGCCCGTGACGGTGTCGGGCGTGACGGTGAACCGCTTCTGTTCGTCGGGCCTGCAGACGATTGCCATGGCGGCGCAGCGCATCATCGCGGGCGAAGCCGATTGCATCGTGGCGGGTGGGCTTGAGAGCATCAGCCTGACGCAGGAGGGCGGCCGCAGCGGCCCGGTCACCGAGGACTGGCTGCTCGCGCACAAGCCGGAAGTCTGGATGCCGATGATCCAGACGGCCGACATCGTGGCGGAGCGCTACAAGGTGAGCCGCGAGGCGCAGGATGAGTATTCGCTCGAAAGCCAGCGCCGCACCGCGACCGGCCAGCAGGCGGGCCGGTTCAACGACGAGATCGTGCCGCTGGCCTCGAAGAAGAAGGTGGTCGACAAGACCACCAAAGCGGAATCGATCGAGGATGCGCTGCTCAAGAGCGACGAAGGCAATCGCCCCGACACCAACATCGAAGGCCTGTCATCGCTGAAACCCGTGCGCGAGGGCGGCTACATCACGGCCGGCAATGCCAGCCAGTTGTCGGACGGCGCGTCCGCCTGCGTGGTGATGAGCGCCAAGATGGCCGAGAAGAAGGGCCTGAAGCCGCTCGGCACGTTCCGCGGTTTCGCGGTCGCGGGCTGCGAGCCGGACGAAATGGGCATCGGCCCCGTTTTCGCGGTGCCGAAGCTGTTGGCCCGCACCGGCATGAAGATGGACGACATCGACCTGTGGGAGTTGAACGAAGCGTTCGCCAGCCAGGTGCTTTATTGCCGCGACCGGCTCGGCATTCCGCAGGACAAGCTCAACGTGGACGGCGGCTCGATCTCGATCGGGCATCCATTCGGCATGAGCGGCGCGCGCATGACCGGCCACGTGCTGATCGAAGGCCGCCGGCGCGGCGCCAAGCACGCGGTCGTCACCATGTGCATCGGCGGCGGCATGGGCGCGGCGGGGCTGTTTGAGATTCACTAGAGGGGCGCATCATGGACCTTCGCTTCACACCGGAAGAAAACGCGTTCCGCGACGAAATACGCACGTTCTTCAAGGAGAACCTGCCGGACGGCATCCGCAAGAAGGCCGCCGAGGGGATCCGCTACGTCAAGGACGACATCGTCACCTGGCAGCGCATCCTCAACAAGAAGGGCTGGGCGGTGCCGCATTGGCCCAAGGAATGGGGCGGTACGGGCTGGAGCCCGGTGCAGCTCTATATCTTCAAGGAGGAGATGCAGCAGGCCCCGGCGCCCGAGCCGCTGCCGTTTGGCACCATGATGGTTGGGCCGGTGATCATTGCGTTCGGCCGCGAGGACCAGAAGCAGAAGTATCTGCCGCGCATCCGCAATCTCGACGACTGGTGGTGCCAGGGGTTTTCCGAGCCGGGCGCGGGCTCCGACCTCGCCTCGCTCAAGACCTCAGCGAAGC
>JAXDOA010000002.1:0-6279 GCA_034669125.1 Hyphomicrobiales bacterium | reverse complement strand
ACGGAGCTGCCCGTTGGACGATTTCGATTCAGCTCCATGCGCGCCTTCTCCATTTCCGGGACTCCGATCTTGATCTTCTGGGCCCGCGCTCGTCTCCATACCTTTTTATCGATCCAACCGTTTCCCTTCATCATGCAGGCGTTTGATAACTCGGCGTCATAGGGTTGAACTAGTTGCGATGCGACCTGCCAAAGGTCTGCGATATCGTGATCTGTCCTCGTAGTATTGACCCCATCATCTTGCTCTTTCATATGTTTGATCGTGGCCGCAAGAGCGGCATCGAGCGCTCTTAATGCATCCGGAAAAGGAGGGGTCGGAACGCCGGCATGCGGCCTCTGCGAAACTGGTTTCGGTCCTTCCGAAGAAAGGCGCACTAATGCAGCGATTAGACGCTCGCCCTGCTGTGCATTGAAGAGGTCTTCCCCAGTTAGCTCAGCCATCCCGTCCCCCTTAGGTCGTAGACCATGCTATAATCAATCGGTACGACTGCCAATTATTTTTCACTTTTTAGTATGATAGCGCGTTCCAGCATCTCAAAGCGCAGTGCGCGTTCAAGCTGGCGGAGCTGGTCGAAACCCACCGCATCGCCTGCAAACCCGCGGGCGACTAAACGAGATAACGGAGGATTTCGCTCAGATACAGCAGAAGGATATGTTGTCACTTGAGAATGTAGCCCGCATGAAGCGAAGCGGAATGCGGGATTCCCGGATGTCGCTTCGCTCATCCGGGCTACGCTCAACTCACACCCGCTCCACAATAATCGCCGGCGCCATTCCCCCCGCGGCACACATCGTGACCAGCCCGCGCTTCAAGTCGCGCCGCTCCAGTTCGTCGAGCAGCGTGCCGATCAAAATTGAGCCGGTCGCGCCGATCGGGTGACCGAGCGCGATCGCGCCGCCGTTCACGTTCACCTTCGCCCGGTCGAGGTTGAGGTCGCGGATGAATTTTTCCGCCACCACCGCGAAGGCCTCGTTGATCTCGAACAGGTCGATGTCGTCGAGCGTCAGGCCGGCCTTGGCAAGCGCCTTGCGCGCCGCCGGGACCGGCGCGTTGAGCATCAGCGTCGGGCTGTCGCCCATGTTGGCCATCGCGACGACTTTCGCGCGGGGTTTCAGGCCGTGCCGCTTTGCGTAGTCCGGCGAGGCGAGCAGCAGCGCCGCCGCGCCGTCGACCACGCCGGACGACGAGCCCGCGTGGTGCACGAAATTAATGTCGAGATCCGGATATTTCTGCGTGATGAGCCGACGATAGGTGGTGCCGTTCTCGTCGATCGGTGCGTCCGCCATCGCCTGGAACGCGGGTTTGAGCGCCGCGAGCCCTTCGCGCGTCGTCTGCGGGCGCGGATATTCCTCGCGGTCGAGCGCGAGCGTGCCGTCCTCGTGGCGCACCGGCACGAGACTCTTCGCGAAGTAGCCGTTGCGGATCGCATGGTCGGCGCGCTGCTGGCTCATCAGCGACAGATCGTCGAGCGCGTCGCGGGGAATGTTCTCGAGTGTCGCGATGGCGTCCGCGCACACGCCCTGATGCGATTGCGGATGACGCGCGCGCAAGCGCAGGTTTCCGCTGTCCATCATGGGCGGCCGGCCGTCTGCACTGCGCCGGCCGGGCATCGACATCATCTCGGTGCCGCCCGCGATCACCAGATCCTCGAAGCCTGCCATGATGGAGGCGGCCGCGATGTTCACCGTCGTGATGCCGGAGCCGCAGAAACGATCCAGCGTGACGCCGCTCGACCTGACCGAATAGCCGGCATCGAGCGCCGCCATGCGGCCGAGGTCGCCGCCCTGCGCGCCCGTTTGCGCCGCCGTGCCCCACACGATGTCGTCGACTTCCGATGTGTCGATGCCGGTGCGCTCCGCGAGGGCCTTCAGCACCGTCGCGGCCAACTGCTGCGGATGGATTTTGGCGAGCGCGCCCTTGTCGTATTTGCCGATGCCGCGCGGCGTGCGGCACGCATCGATGATCCAAGCTTCGGTCATTTTGGTTGTCCCGGCTGAAGTCCGATCTCATCACGCCGCATAGCGGGTATCAATGTGCCCCTCTTGCGGCGCCTGCCGTTTCGCGAGCAATGTCGCGCGAAACAGGACGCGAGGCCCATGTCACCCATCGACCGCATCAAGACCTTCCACGCCGAGCTGACCGCGACCCGGCAGGACATCCACGCGCATCCCGAGCTTGGATTTACGGAGCACCGCACCGCCGACGTGGTGGCAAAGCAGCTTGAGGCGCTCGGCATCGAGGTGCATCGCGGCGTCGGCGGCACCGGCGTGGTCGGCGTGCTGCGCGAGGGCAACGGGCCGGTGTCGATCGGCCTGCGCGCCGACATGGACGCGCTGCCGATTCTCGAGGCGACCGAGCTTCCCTACAAGTCGACCAGGCCGGGCGTGATGCACGCCTGCGGCCATGACGGCCACACCACGATGCTGCTCGGCGCGGCGCGCTATCTCGCCGAGACGCGCAACTTCAATGGCACCGTCAACTTTATCTTCCAGCCCGCCGAGGAAGGACTGGGCGGCGCACAGGCGATGCTCAAGGACGAGCTGTTCCAGCGCTTCCCGTGCGACACCGTGTTCGGCATGCACAATCACCCCGGGCTGCCGGTCGGCCAATTCGCGATCCGCCCCGGTATCATGATGGCGGCCGGCGCCTTCTTCGACATTCATGTCGAGGGACGCGGCTCGCACGGCGCGCGGCCCGAGGTGAGCATCGATCCGGTGCTGGTCGCGAGCCACATCGTGACGGCCCTGCAGGCGATCGTCGCGCGCAATGTGAGCCCGCTCGATACCGCGGTGGTGAGCGCGACGGCGATTCATGGCGGCGACGCCTACAACGTGATCCCGCAAACGGCCGAGATCCGCGGCACGGTGCGCACCTTCAAGAACGAGACGATGACGTTGGTGGAAGAGAACATGAAGCGCACCGCCACGGGTGTCGCCGCCGCGTTCGGCGCGACCGCGAGCGTCGATTTCCGGCGCCTGTTCGCGCCGCTGGTGAACGATCCGGCCGAGACGGCCGAATTCGCCGATGTCGCGGCGGAGATCGTCGGCGAGCAGAATGTCGACCGCGAGCGCAGCCTGATCATGGCGTCGGAGGATTTCTCGTTCATGCTGGAGAAACGCCCCGGCGCCTACATCAATATCGGCAACGGCGACACGGTCGGCAGCGTGCCGGTGCACAATCCGGGCTACAATTTCAACGACGAGATTTTACCGCTCGGCGCCGCGGCGCTGGCCGGGATCGTGGAGAAGAAGCTGCCGAGGTTTGTGGGCTAGCGCAGCTTCGCGCCGAAATTCCGCTGCGGGTCGAACTCCTGCGTGGCGCGGCCGAGCGGCTCGGCGGCGGCCCCGCCCGCGCGGGCCAGGAACTGGCCCGAGCCCGGCCGCGCCTTAAGCTTGCCGTCCGCAACCAGCACCTCGCCACGCAGCAGCACGGTCGTCGGCCACCCCTTCACGGTGCGGCCCTTCCACGGCGTGTAGCCGGCCTTGTCCTTCACCATCCTGTCGCTGAACGTGACGCTCTTCTTCGGGTCCCAGATCGCCACGTCGGCATCCGAGCCGATCGCGATCGTGCCCTTGCGGGGATAGAGATTGTAGATCTTCGCCGGATTGGTGGAGGTCCACTCGACGAACTTCGTGACGTCGAAGCGGCCGTTCGACACCATCTCGTTGAACACCATCGGCAGGCGGCCTTCGTAGCCGGGCATGCCGTTCGGCACCTGCTTGAAGGTGGCGCTCTTGCCGCCCATCAGCTTGCCGGTCTCGTTGAACGCATAGGGCGCGTGGTCGGACGAGATGAGTTGCAAGTCGCCGAGCGCGAGCGCCTGCCACAGCGCCTCCTGGTCCGAGGCGTTGCGCGCGGGCGGCGAGAACATCCACTTGCGGCCCTCGACGCCCGGTACGTCGAGCTTCTCCTTGGTGAGGAACAGGTACTGCGGGCAGGTTTCGGCAAAAATCTTCAGGCCTTCGCCGCGATAGTGGCGGATCACCTGTGCGCCCTCGGCGGTCGAGACATGGAAGATCATGATCGGCTGATCGACCAGCGCGGCGCACGCGATGAGCCGATGGAACGCCTCGGGTTCGCACAGGCGCGGATGCGCGATGCCGTGAAATTTCGGCGCCGTGTAGCCGTGCTTGAGCAACCTCTTGCCGAGCCAGGAGATCATGCCGTGGTTCTCGGCGTGAACGCAGACCATCGCCTTGTTGTCGCGCGCGGCCTGCAGCACGTTGAGCAACTGCTCGTCGTCGACCTTGAGGCGGTCGTAGGTCATGAACACTTTCAGCGACGAGTGCCCGGCCTTCACGAGCGGCGGAACTTCCTTCTCCAGCACTTCCTCGCTCGGGTCGGCGAGGATCATGTGAAACGCATAATCGACGACGGCGCCGCGCTCGGCGAGCTCGTGATACTCGTCCACCACGGTCTTGAGACTCATGCCGACGTGCTGCGCGGCGAATGAGATGACCGTGGTGGTGCCGCCGAAGGCCGCCGCCGTGGTGGCGCTCTCGAACGTGTCGGCATTCATCTTGCCCGACGCGGAGAGCTGCTCGATGTGGCCGTGCGCGTCGACGCCGCCGGGCAGGACGAGCTTGCCGCGCGCGTCGATTTCCTTCTTTCCCCGGTCGAGCCCTTCGCCGATCGCCGCGATGGTCGCGCCGCGGATGCCGACGTCGGCCTTGAAGCTGTCGGTGGCCGTCGCCACCGTGCCGCCGCGGATCACCAGATCGAAGGGCTGCATTCGACTCTCCACCTTGTGCCTTCGTCATGCCCGGCCATAGCCCGTCGAAGACGGGCGTGTACGCCCTTTCGGCCGGGCATCCACGCCTTTACAACTGTTATCCACGATGAAAGACGTGGATGGCCGGGACAAGCCCGGCCATGACGGAATCCTTGGCCATGCCCCTGCTCGATACCTCCGCCCACGGCGTCTACATCATCGCGGCGACGCCGTTCACCGAGGACGGCGCGGTCGATGTGTCGAGCCTCGACCGGCTGATGGATTTTTACGTACGAGCCGGCATCACCGGCGTGACCGTGCTCGGCATCATGGGCGAGGCGCCGAAGCTCACCCACGCGGAGTCTGTCGCGCTGACGCGCCGGGTGGTGCGGCGCGTCAACGGCCTGCCGGTGATCGTCGGCGCTTCCGCGCCGGGCTTCGCCCAAATGGCGGCGCTGGCAAAAGACGTGATGGACGCCGGGGCGGGCGGCGTGATGATCGCGCCGCCCGGAACGCTCAAGACCGACGACCAGATCGTGACCTATTACGCCAACGCCGTGGAGGCGATCGGGCCGGATGTGCCGTTCGTGCTGCAGGATTATCCCTATGCGTCGGGCGTCTATATGGCGCCGTCCGTGATCAAGCGCATCGTGACGGACAATCCGTCCTGCAAGATGGTGAAGCACGAGGAATGGCCGGGGCTGGAAAAGCTCACCGCCCTGAAGGCGTTGATGAGCAACGGCATGCGCAAGGTCGCGATCCTGTGCGGGAATGGCGGCATCTTCCTGCCGCATGAGCTGGAGCGTGGGGCTGACGGCGCCAACACCGGCTATGCGTATCCCGAAATGCTGGTGCAGCTCGTCAAGCTCATCAAGGCCGGCGAGCGCGCCGAGGCGCACGACCTGTTCGACCGGCACCTGCCGCTGTTGCGCTACGAGCAGCAGCCCGCGATGCTGGGACTGGCGGTGCGCAAATATATCCTCAAGCGCCGTGGCGCGATCGCCTCGGATGCGCAACGCAAGCCGGGGATCAAGTTGTCAAAAGAGGCCATCGCCGAAATCGAATTCCTGATTGCGCGTCTGGAGCGCAACAATTGACGGCCAGCAATAATCCGCTCAGCACCGCGACGGGCTTAGACAAACCTATTATACGTTATAATTAGTTGCACGAGTATCATTGTGATGAATACGAGGAGGGCGAATACATAGCCCACCGCGCGGAGAGGATGGCGGCGCCTTGTTTCAGAAACCATTGCATCCACTTGGCTGCAGTGAAGAACCAAGACATAAGTTTGATGAGCAGCGTTGCGGCTAAGAGTACTGGCAACCAAAGATGCACGACAACGGCTGGTATTGCCGGATAAAGAGCCTCCCAACTATATACTGACACGATATTGTGCGCCAAAACCTTGGGCCAGCTGAGCGCGTGAAACCCAAACAAAATCACTGTAAAACCAACCCATTGCAAGTTATTCAATATAAGTATGATAACCGCGCCAACCATCGGGCTTATGACGAATACCAGTATGGTTTCCTTGCCGCTGAAGATGAGCCACCGCCGGACAAAGA
>JAXDOA010000001.1:0-3587 GCA_034669125.1 Hyphomicrobiales bacterium | reverse complement strand
GGCAGGAACGGGGCCTCGTCTACGTGCTGACAGTGCTCGCGCAGGATGGCAAAGTGACCCAAGCCCGAGTCGACGCGGCCGACGGCCAATGGCTCGAGGGGTCCGGGGGATAACGTGCGTCTGCTCGACGTCGAGGACGATCCCGATCTCAACCGGCAGCTCGCCACCGCCCTGACCGATGCGGGCTACGTGGTGGACCGCGCCTTTGATGGCGAGGAAGGCCACTATCTCGGCGAGACCGAGCCCTACGACGCCGTCATCCTCGATATCGGCCTGCCCAAGATGGACGGCATCTCGGTGATCGAATCCTGGCGCCGCGCCGGCCGCGCCATGCCGGTGCTGATGCTCACCGCGCGCGACCGCTGGAGCGACAAGGTGCAGGGCTTCGATGCCGGCGCCGACGACTATGTGGCCAAGCCCTTTCATCTCGAGGAAGTGCTCGCCCGCGTGCGCGCGCTGCTGCGCCGCTCGGTCGGCCACGCCAAGAGCGAGTTCACCTGCGGGCCGGTGCGGCTCGATTCACGCACCGGCCGCGTCGCCGTCGACGGCAATCCGGTCAAGCTCACCAGCCACGAATACCGGCTGCTCTCCTACCTGATGCATCACACCGGCCGCGTGGTGTCGCGCACCGAACTTGTCGAGCATCTCTACGACCAGGACTTCGACCGCGACAGCAACACCATCGAGGTGTTCGTCGGCCGCATCCGCAAGAAACTCGGGGTCGACGTCATCCAGACGGTGCGCGGGCTCGGCTATCTGCTCACGCCGCCGAACGCGTGACCGTGCGCGACCAACATGCGCGTTAACTCGCTTGCGCTGCGGCTGTTCCTGTCCGCCACGGCGGTGACCGTCGTCATTCTGCTGATCACCGGCGTGGTGCTGTCGTCGCTCTATCGCGACGGCGTGGAGCGCTCGTTCGACCGCCGGCTCGATGTGTACCTCAAGACGCTGGTTGCGGATGTCTCGGCTCCGGAGGAAGTCGAGAAGCTTCCCCAATCGCTCGGCGAGCCGCTGTTCGATCTCCCGCTGTCGGGCTGGTACTGGCAGACGACGCGCCTGAACGCGCCGAAGCCGGAGGTGAAGTCGTCGCGCTCGTTGTGGGATGCCGGGCTGCCGCATCTGGAAGACCTGAATGTGCCGACCGGCCCCGACGGCACGCGCAAGCGTTATGTCACCGGGCCCGAGGACCAGCGCCTGCGTCTGGTCGAGCGCACCGTCGATCTCGGCGAGGAAGGCCGCTATCTGGTTGCAGTCGCGGGCGACGCGCAGGAAGTCGAAGACGAGGCGCAATCGTTCGACCGTGCGCTCGCGGTCACGTTCGGTGTGCTCGCCGTCGTGCTGCTGCTCACCACGATGTTTCAGGTCCGTTTCGGCCTCGCGCCGCTGAAGCGCATCTCGCAAAGCCTCATTGCGATCCGCGGCGGCACATCCGAACGGCTCGAAGGCACCTTTCCGGAAGAAATTGCGCCGCTGGCGCGCGAGACCAACGCGCTGATCGATGCCAATCGCGAAATCGTCGAACGCGCGCGCACCCATGTCGGCAATCTTGCCCATGCGCTGAAGACCCCGCTTTCGGTGATCGTGAACGAGGCGGTCGCGCGCGGCGACGATCCGCTTGCCATCAAGGTGCGCGAGCAGGCGGCGGTGATGCGCGATCAGGTGCAGCATCATCTGGAGCGCGCCCGCATCGCGGCACGCGCGACCGTGGTCGGCACCGTCACCGAAGTCGCGCCGGTGGTGACCGCGCTCGCGCGGACCATGGAGAAGATCCACCGCGATCGCGGCATCGCGATCGACGTCGAGGCGCAGAACCCGCGCTTCCGCGGCGAGCGGCAGGATCTCGAGGAGATGATCGGCAATCTGGTCGACAACGCCTGCAAATGGGCGCAGTCGCGGGTCGCGATCGAGGTGCTGGCCGCGCGCGCCGACACGCCGCAGACCGCCCACAGCTTGCGCGTCGTGGTCGACGATGACGGCCCGGGCCTCACGCCCTCTGAGCGCGAACGCGTGCAGGTCGCGCGGCGCGGCAACCGGCTGGACGAGACCAAGCCCGGCTCGGGCCTCGGCCTCTCGATCGTGACCGATCTTGCGGCGCTTTACGGCGGCGCGCTTACGCTCGGCACCGCGCCGATCGGGGGGCTTCGGGCCGAACTGGTGTTGCCGGCGGCTTAGGTGCGGCCCGGTTTTGCGCAAATCGACCCAGCAGGCTAGAACACCACTGCTTCGCCCAACCGACGCAGGGCGACGGACGGGTGGAGCCTTCATGTCGCGCGCGATGCCGTATGCCGCCGTCTTGGCCGCGCTCGCAAGTTTGCTCCTCGCCTCCTGTGCCATCGAAACGAGCCTCAACCCGAAGCCGGAACCGGCGGGCGTGCCCGAGATCACCGGCGGCATTCTCGGCGGTGCGATCGGAACGACGCTCGACGAGCGCGACCGGCAGCGCGCGTTCGCGGCCGAGGTCCAGGCGCTCGAATACGGCGAGCCGGGGATTCCGGTCGGCTGGCGCGGGGAAGAGCCGAAGCGCTACGGCACCGTGGTGCCCGGCGCGCCCTACCAGACCAAGGGCAACAAGTGCCGCGATTACTCCCACAGCATCTATATCGACGGCCGGCCGCAGATCGCGCGCGGCACGGCCTGCCGCAATGCGGACGGAAGCTGGTCGCCGGTGGGGTAGCGGTTTCCGCGCCGAATCTTCCTAAACGCGTTCTTAACGCCCGGTTGCTAGTTTCTGCCGTTGGGGAAACTGGTTCGGGTGGGGCATGGCCGAGGCGCTGCCCAACGAGACATTGCGGCAATATCTGCGCGAGCTGAAGCCGGAGGCGCGTGAGCTTCTGGCGTCCGAGCTCGAGCGCGCGCAATTGCGCGGTGAAAGCCCGCCCGGCGCTGCATCCATCCTCGCAGCGCTGCGCAGTGAGGCGCGGAGCGATGGCCGCAAGCTTCCCCGCGTCGGCAATCCCCAGCGTCTGTTTTTTGCGCCGTTCGAGCCGCTCCTGGTCGACGATGCGCCCGAACGCCGGCATCCCGGCCGCATCGCGCGTGTCTGTCTCGATCCGATCTGGAATTGGATCTGCCGCGACCTGATGCCGAGGGAGGCCAGGACCTATGGCGATCAGGTTAGTCTTCTGCTCGCCGCCAATGAGAAAAACGGCGCCGAACAGGTCGCCCGCGCGTTCCAGGATCTCGTCGAGCAGCGCGTGCGCGAATGTCTCATCGCAATCAAGAAGGACGAAAAGGCGAGTCAGCGCGCCGCCGGCCAGATCGGGACCCCGCGCGCCATCGAGACGCTACGCGAGTTCGCCGCAATCCTGCGCGTGCGCGACGCACTTGGCGTGATCGGCTCCCGCCTGCCGCCGACCATCAGCAACCTCGCCGAAGCGCAGCTCGCGAACGTGACCGCGCTGCTCGATTCCCCGATCGGCCGCCACCGCGACGTTTTCCTCTATGCGCTGCTTGTCGTGATGAGCCGGCTCGGCTCGCCGTGGCAGCTCATCCGCCTCGCGATGCGCGCCGCCGCGAGCGATGCCGCGGCGCGCATCGCCGGGACGCCATTTGCCGTCGCGGTCGACGTGGTCCTGACCGATCTCGAC